>CAUSOO010000014.1:0-43896 GCA_963533245.1 uncultured Neisseria sp. | reverse complement strand
ACTCAACCCCGACGGCGTATTCCTGTCCAACGGCCCCGGCGACCCCGAGCCTTGCGACTACGCCATCGAAGCCGTGCAAAAACTGATGGCAAGCGGCAAACCCATCTTCGGCATCTGCTTGGGACACCAGCTCATCAGCCTAGCCATCGGCGCAAAAACCCTGAAAATGCACTTCAGCCACCACGGCGCGAACCACCCCGTGCAAGACTTAGACAGCGGCAAAGTCGTCATCACCAGCCAAAACCACGGCTTCGCCGTCGATGCCGACACCCTGCCCGCCAACGCAAGAATTACCCACAAATCCTTGTTCGACAACACCTTGCAAGGCATCGAACTGACCGACAAATCCGTGTTCTGCTTCCAAGGCCACCCCGAAGCCAGCCCCGGCCCGCAGGATGTCAGCTATCTGTTTGACAAATTCATTGACAATATGAAAGCGGCAAAACAATAAGCCGCCTTTTCAGACGACCTCTCAACTCAACAAGGTCGTCTGAAAAATCCCCCCTCAAGTCAGAAAGGAAACCCCATGACTGAAAAACAAATGCGCGTACTCTCCGTCGTCGCCACCCTGACCGCAGTAGGCATGTACGTTTCCTACATCCCGCAAATCCAAAACAACCTTGCGGGCAACCCCGGCTCGCCGCTGCAACCCCTCGTCGCCGCCATCAACTGCACATTATGGGTTGCCTACGGCTTTTTGAAAGAAAAACGCGACTACCCCGTCGTACTGGCAAACGCCCCCGGCATCATTTTGGGCTTGATTACCTTTATCACCAGCTTTTAAAAACCATACCGATTTCATGCCGGTCAAACGCTGACCGGCCTTACTCACCACCATCAACATAAGGATTCACCCTATGAAAAAAGCAGCCCTGTTTATCGCATTAATCGGCGCATTATCCGCGTGCAACACCATCCACTCCGTCGCACGCGACGCCAATACAGCCGTGCAAGCATGGAATGACGACTACCAAAAACAAAACAATCGCTAACACATTACACCAAACCACAAGGCGGTTTGCCGTCAAACCGCCTGAAGAAAACCCATCCATAAAGGCATTTCATGAAAAAAACGGCTTTACTCCTCTGCCTGCTTATGAGCGCCCCCGCATTCGCAGGTGACAAAACCATCGACCTGAAAAAAATCAGCCAACTCGGTGCGGACATCTTCGATTCCGCCACCCAGGGCGTATACAAAACCATCTCTGAAAGTAGCAAAACCATAGCCAACTCAGAATGCGCCATCCCGACAACCGCCGCAGAATTGGAGCAATTTTCCGTAGACCACTGCCTGAAAGAACCCGCCATGGCAGGCAGCATCTACATGGATCAGGCACTCAAGCAAAAAGGGCCGAGGGTCGATGAAGGAGCAAGAAACCTAGAAAACCTATCCAATAAAATATTAGAAGGCGTACAAACCATCATAGACATAGAATAAAACCACATTCGGCAACTCAGCACCCACCATTCAATACACCATAACAAACTAACGTCCTCAACATTACCGGAAAGAAACCCACCAAGACCTACATACAAAACGCCAAGCTTTTTTCAGACGACCTCAAGAATAGGATGGATTGATAAGCCCAACGTTTTTGTACGATTACGCGTGTTATGCTGTTTTTTAAGCTAATCTACACTTACTGAAAAAAGATGGTCATCAAGGCGTTTTCCACACCCAATAATAAAAAAATGAACCCGCCCGAAAAACTATTGACCGCTGACAACCCCGCCCTGCGCCAACGCGCCAAAGCCATGCGTCAAGAAATGAGCGAGGCAGAAGCGAAATTGTGGCAGCACCTGCGGGCAGGCCGTCTGAACGGCTATAAATTCCGCCGCCAGCAGCCGATGGGAAATTATATTGTTGATTTTATGTGCGTAACGCCCAAGCTGATTGTCGAAGCAGACGGCGGGCAGCACACAGAACAAGCCGCGTACGACCACGCACGGACGGCATATCTCAACAGCTTGGGCTTTACCGTGTTGCGTTTTTGGAATCACGAAATTTTGCAGCAGACAAACGATGTGCTCGCGGAAATCCTGCGCGTGTTGCAGGAATTGGAAAAGCAGCCTGCACGGTAGCAGATGGCTGATTTGATTGGATTTTGAAAATTACAAGGTGCAGGCTGCCTGAAGTAAGCGTTTATAAAGGTTGTCTGAAAAGCAAAAAACAGCCTGCAAGCAGCCTACACAACCTGCTTTCCTTGCAGAACCCTTAATTCCAACAGCCACTCCGTCCTCTCTCCCTGTGGGAGAGAGTTAGAGAGAGGGCAACAAGCCGCAAGGCTTGTATTTGGGCAGTTAGGGTGTTGAGAAAGGTTGCCGCCATTCGGGGAATGCCCTCTCCCCAGCCCTCCCCCACGGGGGAGGGGGTAGGTTGCAGCGGATTCAGGCGTTGCAGGTCGTCTGAAAAAAGAATGCCCGAAATATCAACAGCGAGATTTTTCAGGCAGCCTTTATCGCAAGGTAGATGGAACAAACGCCGCGAGCGTTTTTTCAGACGACCTTTGAACCCGTCGGTAGGGTGTGTGCCGCAAGGCACGCACGCGGTGGATTGAGATTGCAGGGAAAATGGTGAACGCGTGCGCGCGTACTGCACACACCCTATATGCGGACTACGGCTTGCTTGCAAAACCCTTAATCCCAACAGCCGCCCCGTCCTCTCTCCCGTGGGAGAGAGTTAGAGAGAGGGCAACAAGCCGCAAGGCTTGTATTTGGGCGGTTAGGGTGTTGGGAAAGATTGCCGTGATTTGGGGGAATGCCCTCTCCCCAGCCCTCCCCCACGGGGGAGGGAGTAGGTTGCAGCGGATTCAAGCGTTGCAGGTCGTCTGAAAAAGAATGTCCGAAATATCAACGACAGGAATTTTTCAGGCAGTCTTTATCGCAAGGCAGATGGAACAAACGCCGCGAGCGTTTTTTCAGACGACCTTTGAACCCATCGGTAGAGTGTGTGCCGCAAGGCACGCACACGGTGGGTTGGGGTTGCAGGGAACATGGAGAGCGCGTGCGTACGTACCGCACACACCCTACATACGGGCTACGGCTTGCTTTATTTTGTTAAATATAAGGATTGAAATGAAAGAAACAATAAAAAACAAAAATGAAAAAATTAGTATTATTAAGACTTTTATCCCTTGGTCTTTCTTCGGAATAATACTGCTTATAGTTGCACTTTATTTAGATGCAAAATACCCTAACAGTAATCGCAGTATTTTATGTACCGTATTAATTAATGCCCTTTCATCATTTGGCATATCAATGATTATTGCTGTTATTTTTTCATATATCACTACCACTATTGATTTTATAGATATGACAAAAAAATTTCTTAGTGAGATAATTATTGAACGAAAATTTTTAGTTACTTTAGCTGATCAACATAAAAGAGAAGCCATAAAAGCCTTAATTTGGAATGATAATATAGAAAAAAATTCAAATCTCCACAGTTATTATGATTATTTAATTAATGAATTAATAACAACTTCTAAGAATTCAATTAGAGAGAATTACACTATAAATTGCACTGCTTATTTTGATAACGATAGAATTGCTGTAAAAGGATCTTATAAATATCGAGTATTTCGTACTCATGACAAGTTTGAGCCTATAAAAATTAAATTCCTAGATGGAAACCTAGATGAAAATAGTTCAATTCCTTCGAAACTTGAAAAACTAATTATTGATTCAAAAGATTTAAGAAAAGAGATTATAATAGGAGATTCAGAACTATCAAAATCATCAATAAATCATAACAATAATGAATATACTCTTCCCCTTAATGAATTAGATATCAGCAAGGGACAACATAATTTAAATATTACTCTTGAAGTTATTGAATATGGAAAACAAAAAAGTATGTTATTTACATTCATGGCTCTACAGGATACAGATGGCTTTAGTTTAATATTAGATTGCCATGACAATATTTCAATACAAGATACTTGTATATTTACAGTAAACGCAACTTGTCATGAAAAGATTTCTGAAGATAGGAAAAATATTAAAATAGATTGTTCACAATGGCTTAGTAAAGGAAGTGGTTTTAGTATATTGCTAGTAAAAAATGATTAACCACATCTATTATATCTTTTATTTTTAGACAGAAAGACCACCCATGCCCAAACGTACCGACCTAAAATCCATCCTTATCATTGGCGCCGGCCCTATCGTTATCGGTCAGGCCTGCGAATTTGACTATTCGGGCGCACAGGCCTGCAAGGCTTTGCGTGAAGAAGGCTATAAAGTCATTTTGGTGAATTCCAACCCCGCCACGATTATGACCGACCCTGAAATGGCGGATGTTACCTACATCGAGCCGATTATGTGGCAGACGGTGGAGAAGATTATCGCCAAGGAGCGGCCCGATGCGATTCTGCCCACGATGGGCGGTCAGACCGCGCTGAACTGTGCGCTCGATTTGGCGCGCAACGGCGTGCTGGCGAAATACAATGTCGAGCTGATCGGCGCGACGGAAGACGCCATCGACAAAGCGGAAGACCGCGGCCGCTTTAAGGAGGCGATGGAGAAAATCGGCCTCTCCTGCCCGAAATCTTTTGTCTGCCACACGATGAACGAAGCCTTGGCGGCGCAAGAACAGGTCGGCTTCCCGACGCTGATTCGTCCGTCTTTCACGATGGGCGGTTCGGGCGGCGGCATTGCCTACAATAAAGACGAGTTCTTGGCGATTTGCGAACGCGGTTTCGATGCGTCGCCCACGCATGAGTTGTTGATTGAGCAGTCCGTTCTCGGCTGGAAAGAGTACGAGATGGAGGTGGTGCGCGATAAGGCCGACAACTGCATCATCATCTGTTCGATTGAAAACTTCGACCCGATGGGCGTGCATACGGGCGACTCGATTACGGTTGCGCCGGCGCAAACACTGACGGACAAAGAATACCAAATCATGCGCAACGCAAGCTTAGCGGTATTGCGCGAAATCGGCGTGGACACGGGCGGCTCGAACGTGCAGTTTGCGGTGAACCCTGAAAACGGCGAGATGATTGTGATTGAGATGAACCCGCGCGTGAGCCGTTCGTCCGCGCTGGCTTCCAAAGCGACGGGCTTCCCGATTGCGAAGGTGGCGGCTAAACTGGCGGTCGGCTTTACGCTGGACGAGTTGCGCAACGACATCACCGGCGGCTGCACGCCTGCGTCGTTCGAGCCTTCCATCGATTATGTCGTCACCAAAATCCCGCGTTTTGCGTTTGAAAAATTCCCTGCCGCAGATGACCGCCTGACCACGCAGATGAAATCGGTGGGCGAAGTGATGGCGATGGGACGCACCATTCAGGAAAGCTTCCAAAAAGCCCTGCGCGGCTTGGAAACGGGCTTATGCGGCTTCAATCCGCGCAGCGAAGACAAAGCGGAAATCCGCCGCGAACTGGCCAACCCCGGCCCCGAACGTATGCTGTTTGTGGCAGACGCGTTCCGCGCGGGCTTCACGCTGGAAGAAATCCACGAAATCTGCGCCATCGACCCTTGGTTCTTGGCACAAATCGAAGACTTGGTGAAAGAAGAGCAGCAGGTAAGTGCAGGCTGCCTGCAAGATTTGGATTTCGCCGCCTTACGTCGTCTGAAACGCAAAGGCTTCTCCGACAAACGCATCGCACAGCTTTTGGGCGTAAAAGAAAAAGAAGTGCGCGAACACCGCTACGCGCTGAACCTGCATCCCGTGTATAAGCGCGTCGATACCTGCGCCGCCGAATTCGCCACCGAAACCGCCTACCTCTATTCCACTTACGAAGAAGAATGCGAAGCGCGTCCTTCCGACCGTAAAAAAGTGATGATTCTCGGCGGCGGTCCGAACCGCATCGGTCAGGGCATCGAGTTTGACTACTGCTGCGTTCACGCCGCGCTCTCCCTGCGCGAATCGGGCTTTGAAACGATTATGGTGAACTGCAACCCCGAAACCGTGTCCACCGACTTCGACACCAGCGACCGCCTGTATTTCGAGCCGCTGACGCTGGAAGACGTGTTGGAAATCGTCCGCACCGAAAACCCGTGGGGCGTGATTGTGCATTACGGCGGTCAAACCCCGCTCAAACTCGCCAACGCACTGGTTGAAAACGGCGTGAACATCATCGGCACATCCGCCGACAGCATCGACGCCGCCGAAGACCGCGAACGCTTCCAAAAAGTGTTGAACGACTTAGGTCTGCGCCAGCCGCCCAACCGCATCGCCCACAACGAAGAAGAAGCGCTCGTCAAAGCCGAAGAAATCGGCTATCCGCTGGTCGTGCGCCCGTCTTACGTCCTCGGCGGCCGCGCCATGCAGGTCGTCCATTCCGCCGAAGAGTTGCAAAAATACATGCGAGAAGCCGTGCAGGTATCCGAAGACAGCCCCGTGTTGCTCGACTTCTTCCTGAACAACGCGATTGAAGTCGATGTGGACTGCGTTTCAGACGGCAAAGACGTCGTTATCGGCGGCATCATGCAGCACGTCGAACAGGCAGGCATCCACTCCGGCGACTCCGGCTGCTCGCTGCCGCCCTACTCGCTCAGCGAAGAAATCCAAGACGAAATCCGCCGCCAAACCAAAGCCATGGCCTACGCGCTGGGCGTGGTCGGCCTGATGAACGTACAGTTTGCCGTGCAGGACGGCGTGGTGTTCGTGTTGGAAGTGAACCCGCGCGCCAGCCGCACCGTGCCTTTCGTCTCCAAAGCCACCGGCGTGCCGCTCGCCAAAGTCGGCGCGCGCTGCATGGCAGGCATTTCCCTGCAAGAGCAAGGCGTGGAAAAAGAAGTCGTCCCTGATTTCTATGCCGTTAAAGAAGCCGTGTTCCCCTTCATCAAATTCCCCGGCGTGGACACCATCCTCGGCCCCGAAATGCGCTCCACCGGCGAAGTGATGGGCGTGGGCGCCAGCTTCGGCGAAGCCTACTACAAAGCCCAACTCGGCGCAGGCGAACGCCTGAACCCGACCGGCAAAATCTTCCTCGCCGTGCGCGACGAAGACAAACCGCTCATCGTCAAAACCGCGCAAAACTTCCAAGCCCTCGGCTACGGCGTCTGCGCCACACGCGGCACCGCCGAATACCTGAAAGAGCACGGCATCATCGTGCAAGCGGTAAACAAAGTGCAGGAAGGCCGCCCGCACATCGTGGACGCGATTAAAAACGGCGAAATCGCGCTGGTGGTCAACACCGTCAGCAGCTCGGCACAATCCATCTCCGACAGCCACAGCATCCGCCGCACCTCCCTCACCCAACGCGTGCCGCAATACACCACCATCGCCGGCGGCGAAGCCATGAGCGAAGGCGCAAAAAGCCGCGACCACCTGGGCGTGTACAGCGTGCAGGAGTTGCATGGACGGTTGAAAAACAGAGGCTGAATCTGAATCAGGTTTAGCTTGAAAAAAAGGTCGTCTGAAAATAAGGCTTATCTTTCAGACGACCTTTTTCTTTGCTGACTTTATTCGAGGCGCATTTGCGTGAACAGACATCACGGATGGTTTGCGAATCCATCACCCGTCCGCTCCGTTACCTCCGACAAAACCGCTTGCGGCTACCTCACATACGGAGCTTAGATAGACAATTGAAAAACAAAGACTGAATCAAGTTTAACTTCAACAAAAAGGTCGTCTGAAAACCAATTTTCCGGTTTTCAGACGACCTTTTCTTTATTATCTGCCTACCTTATTCGGGACGCATCTGCGGGAACAGAATCACGTCGCGGATGGTTTGAGAATCGGTCAACAGCATCACCAAGCGGTCGATGCCGATGCCGCAACCGCCTGTCGGCGGCAGACCGAATTCCATCGCGCGGATGTAGTCGGCATCGTAGTGCATGGCTTCGTCGTCGCCCGCGTCTTTTTGCGCCACTTGCGCTTTGAAGCGTTCGGCTTGGTCTTCGGGGTCGTTCAACTCGGAATAGCCGTTTGCCAGCTCGCGGCCGACAACGAACAATTCGAAACGCTCGGTCAGTCCTTGTTTCGTATCCGAAGCGCGTGCCAACGGGGAAACTTCGACCGGGTAATCGACGATGAAGGTCGGGTTCCACAGTTTGCCCTCGGCGCAACCTTCAAACAGGGCGAGTTGCAGGCTGCCGATGCCGGGGGACGGCGGCAGGCTTTCGCCGTGTTTGACGATTTCTTTTTTCAGCCACTCCGCATCGTTCAACTGCTCGTCGGTGTAGTGCGGATTGTATTTTTTGATGGCTTCGAGAATGGTCAGGCGTTCAAATGGGCTTTCCAAATCGACTTCTTTGCCGTTGTAGCTGATTTTTGCCGTGCCGTTTACTGCGCGGGAAGCGTTGCGGATGATGTCTTCCGCCATCTGCATCATGCGTTCGTAGTCGGAGAAGGCTTCGTAGAATTCAATCATGGTGAATTCGGGGTTGTGGCGCACGGACATGCCTTCGTTGCGGAAGCTGCGGTTGATCTCGAACACGCGTTCCAAACCGCCGACCACCAGGCGTTTCAGATACAGTTCGGGGGCGATGCGCAGGTAGAGCGGGATGTCCAAGGCGTTGTGATGGGTCACGAACGGTTTCGCCGTCGCGCCGCCGGGAATCGGGTGCATCATCGGGGTTTCGACTTCGAGATAATGCTCGTTCACCATGAAATTGCGCACGGATTGGATGATTTGGCTGCGTTTGATAAACGTATTGCGCGATTCTTCGTTGGCAATCAAATCGACGTAGCGTTGGCGGTATTTGGTTTCCTGATCGCTCAAGCCTTTGTGTTTGTCGGGCAGCGGGCGCAGGGATTTGGACAGCAGGCGGATGTCGGACACGCGCACGGTCAATTCGCCGTGGTTGGTTTTGAACAAAGTGCCTTCCGCGCCGACGATGTCGCCCAAGTCCCAATGGTTGAAATCGTCCAAAACTTCCTGACTCACGCCTTTGTTGTTCAGATAAAGCTGGATTTGGCCGGTCACGTCTTGGATGGTGGCGAAGCTCGCTTTGCCCATTTGGCGTTTGAGCATCATGCGGCCGGCAATTTTGACGGAAACGGCCTGCGGGTCGAGTTCTTCTTTGCTGATTTCGCCGTATCGGGCGTGCAAATCGGCGGCAAAGCTGTCGCGCTTGAAGTCGTTGGGATAAGCAATGCGCTGTTGGCGGATGTTGTGCAGTTTTTCGCGGCGCAGGGCGATGATTTGGTTTTCGTCCAACTGCGGCTCGGTTTGCGGATTGTTTTGTTCGCTCATGGTGTTTTCCGGAAAAATAAATCAGGCGCAATCTGTTTCAGACGACCTGATTGAATCACAAAATTTGCGCATATTTTACGCGATGTCGGTGTTTTTTTCTATCCGGCTCAAAAGGTCGTCTGAAAAACATCGGGCAGGGGTTTTCGGTCAATCCGTTTGGCGGGAAAAAGATACCTGAAATCAAGTTTGGAAAAACATTTGGCTTTTTTACTGTTATACTCATTCCATTTATTTCAAATCAATATCTGAAGATTATGTACTGGTCTATTCCCGATATCCCCGATACCATCGTCGCCCGCAAAAACAGCAAGTGGAATACCCCTTGGGTATGGCTGACGGTATTGGCTTTGCTTTTTATTGCGGCGTTGATTGTTGTGTTGTGGCTGAAAATCAGCCCGTTTTATCTGTTGATACCGGTTGGCGTTTGGGGCGCGGCTTTGCTGTACCGCTTTATCTTGTCGATGAACCGCAGCGCGGCAGCAGATGCTTGGGAAACCGAAAAATCGAATATCCGCAAAAAATGGACGGATTGGGCGCAAAGAAGCATCGTATTGGTCGATTCGCATACCATCCTGCCCGACCCCTTGTCGCTGCCGGACGTCATTACCCAAGCCTCAGGCGGACGAAATGCCGATCTTTTTCTGTTTCCGCGTGATGAAGACGAAGACCTGTGGCGCAGCGGCTATCCTTACGTTGCCGAACATTTTTACCAAAAGTTGAGCGAATTGGCTGAGTATCGGCAGCCTGTGACCCTGCACATCGATGCGCCGGACGAAGAAGCGTATTTGAACTGGCAGCAGAGATTTGAAGAAATCGCCGAAATGGCGGGTGTCCGCGCGACTATCAAGCCTTTGTCCGATGGCGAAAGTTTGATGGGCGATTGGGTGGAAAACCGCCAGTTTGAAGGCATCCATGTGATTTTTTCGGCATGGCTGAACGAAGACGCTTCAGATGCCGAGTTTACAGAAAACGCAACTTGGCTGGTGTTTGCCTCGCCTTATGCCGCCAAACAGAACAAATTGCCCGTCAAAGCGGTTTTGCAGCGTCCGATTGCCATCTCCTTGTCCGACGAAACGGCGCAAAACAAATCTTTCGGACACTACGCCGATTACGCTTTGAAAAACCGCACCGTCCATGCCGCCTGGTTTACCGTACCGCCTAAAGATACACAACAATACGTCGGCAAACTTCGCCAAGCAGGCGTCAGCTGGAACGATAATTTCGACCTGCCCCTGATACACACGCCCGAACCCTATACAGGTCAACTTCCGCGAGAAAGCCACTGGCTGACTTTGGGCTTGATGGCTGAAAACAGCGATCAGCAAAACCAATTGTTCGGCTGGCAGAAAGACGGCAATCTGTATATGGGCTGCCTGATTCATCAAAATTCAGTAGCATAAGCCGACTATCTTGTCAGGGTACGAAAGGTCGTCTGAAAACTTGAAGTTTGGGTTTTCAGACGACCTTTTATTAATCCACGCCAGTTTGTAGCGTGGGCTTTGCCCACGAAATCTATCTTCTGACAATCTGAATTGGATGATCACGTTTTCACTCATATCGTGAGCAAAGCCCACGCTACGGTTTACTGCAACGGCAACTTATCCCTTCTCCCGTCCAGAGGGGGAAGGTTAGGATGGGTGTGGTTCTATGGCTTTTAGGTAAAATCAAATTCGTTTAACCCATAGAGTCACCCTCTCCCGCCAAACGAGAGAGGGTGAAGGCCGCAGATAAAAACAAGGTCGTCTGAAAACCTGAATCCCCAGTTTTCAGACGACCTCTTTATTTTCAAACCCGACTTACTTGACGCGTCCTGCTTTCAACACGCGTTGGGCGAAGAACACCATGCCTGTGATGAAGAACGCCAGTCCCAGCCAAGATGCGGTGGTTTCCCAGTTTTCCAGACCCAGTGCGAGCGGGGCGTCAGAGCCGCCGTTGGTCACGGAGAAGACGATGATGAATGCCATCACTACGCCGACCAGGCTTTCGCCGACAATCAAACCGGCGGAGAACAAGGTGCCGATACGTTCGGCGTTTTTCAGACGACCTTCACGGTTTTCCGCTTGCTTGCCGATGATGTGTTTCAACACCGCCGCCAACACTGCGCCGATCACGATGGGCATAGTGACGGACGGGGGCAGGTAGATGCCCATGCCGACTGCGAGGACAGGCAGTGCGCGTTTGCCGCCGGACGATTTTTTCAACACCAAATCGACGACGATCAACACCGCGCCGATCGCGATGCCGGTGAAGATGTACGCCCATTCAAGGTTGTGGGCGAAAATACCCGACGCGATGGTCGTCATCAAAGTCGCTTGCGGAGCCGCCAAGGCCTGTGCCGCGTCCATGCCTTCGCGCGGCATTGCGCCGGTAAAGCCGTAGGCTTCGTAGAGCAGTTCCAACACGGTCGAGATGACGAATGCGCCGACGATACAACCGATAATCAACGCAATCTGTTGTCTCCAAGGCGTTGCTTTGAGCAGGTAGCCGGTTTTCAAGTCTTGCAGGTTGTCGTTGGAAATCGAAGCCACGCAAATTACTGCCGAGCCGCAGAACAAGGTCAGCGCCAGCAAGAATTTACGGTTGGCTTCATCCGCCATCAAGCTGCCAGATTCACCCACGATCAACAACACCAGCGAAATGATGACGATAGAAACCATGCCCACACCCGAAATCGGGCTGGAAGACGAGCCGACCAAACCCGCCATATAACCGCAGGCGGCGGCGACCAAGAAGCCGATGATGGAAGCCAAAAGCGTACAAACGACCACCAAAAGCCAAGCCATGCCGCCTGTAATGTGCGAATCGCCGATAAAGTGATAAAACGATACGCCCAACACCAACATCATGGACAACACCCAGAAAATCATGGTCTTAGGCGACAAATCCTGTTATGTACGTTCCGCCGCAGGCGCGCCGCCGCCGAAACTCTTGAACGACATTCTCAGACCTTCCACCACCGGCTTGAGCAGCATCAAAAGCGTCCAAACCGCCGCAATACCAATAGTACCCGCGCCGATAAAGCGTACTTTTTCCTTCCACAGCTTCATCGCAAACGCCGCCATTTCCATATCGGCAGGCTGCGGAATGTGCGATGAAAAATACGGCACGGCAATGCCCCAAGCAATCGAAATACCCAGCAGGATGGCGATACCGCCCGTCAGACCGACCAAATAGCCCGCGCCCAACAATGCCATCGAAAAACCCATCGGCAGTTGGAAAATCGCCGTGCCGCTTTTGAACCAATAACTCGCACTGTCGGCAATCACGCGCAAACCGTTGGAACAAAAGCTCATAAAGCCCGCCAACGCGCCGCCTGCCGCCAGCTCTTTAATGCCGCTGCCGCCCTGACGGTCTTCCTCTTCCTCGTGGCTGCCGACTTTCAAAATCTCCGCCGCCGCCACGCCTTCGGGATAAGGCAACTCGCTTTTCACCACCATCGCGTAACGCAGCGGAATGGTGAAAATCACCCCCAAAATCCCGCCCGCCATACACAACAGCGCAGTCTGCCAAAACGGAAAACCGCTCCAATAGCCTGCCATCAACAAACCGGGCAGAACAAAAATAATGCTCGAAAGCGTACCCGCCGCCGAAGCCTGCGTCTGCACCATATTGTTTTCCAAAATATTGCTGCTTTTGAAAAACTTCAAAACCGCCATCGAAATCACCGCAGCCGGAATCGACGAAGCAAAGGTCAGACCGACTTTCAAACCGAGATAAACGTTTGACGCTGTAAAGATCACGGTAATCAGTGCACCGAGTATCATGCCCCGAAGCGTCAGCTCGCGGTAGTCCGCATAAGGATCGTGAGTGGATTGTGTCATCGTGGATAGCCTTTCGGTTAAGAAAAAAACGTACGGCAGGCTCGAACCGGCTGCCGATTCTGTCTTTATGTTGTTGCCGCAGCAAGGAAATGTCAAGTTAGACAAAGAATGTGCAAAGAAAGCGGAAAAGTATAGTGGATTAAAATTGCAATGATACGGCGTTGCCAACGCCCTTATGTACTACCCGTACACGGCGGGCGTTGCCGCCTTGTCTTATTTTTATTTTAATCCACTATAAAAGGTCGTCTGAAACCGGTGTCCGCATTTTCAGACGACCTTAGCGGCTCAAATCGTCTCACCCAACCCTGAAAAACCTCCAAATCCCACCATTTATAGTGGATTAAATTTAAATCAGGACAAGGCGACGAAGCCGCAGACAGTACAGATAGTACGGAACCGATTCACTTGGTGCTTCAGCACCTTAGAGAATCGTTCTCTTTGAGCTAAGGCGAGGCAACGCCGTACTGGTTTAAAGTTAATCCACTATATTCCTTCAATGACCGACCGTCCTTATATAAAAAAATCTGTTCATCCCGTTGACGGATCGTCCAGATTCAGAGCCTGCTCCGGATTTCAGACGACCTGTTGTCGCTTTTACGCCACTTCAAACAACTTTAAAGATAACGTCATTTCATGACAAAACCTTGCAATCAACTTGCAATCTCGTTCCAGCCGTGATTTCAACCTGATAGATACAGGAAATTTCACTTCAGACGGCCCAAACGGATTGAATAGCCAAGATTTACACGGTAAACTTATACAATTAAAAAATTTTATGATTTACTCACTATTATGAAACCCGCCTTCGACATAAAGTCAGCCCGGCTTGACGTGCTGGCTATTCACCTGCATACCGCAGACTTGACCGAGCTGGAAGAATTTTTGCGCCAACGCGCCGGTCAATACCAAGAATTGGATGTCGTCCCCTTCGTTTTGGATGTGCAGGATTTTGACCATCCCGAGTCATTGGACATCGGTTCCATGATTTCCCTTTTCGCCCGTTACGGCATGCAGATTCTGGGGCTGCGCCACGAAAGCGAATATTGGGCATCCTTCGCAGCACGTTACCATTTGGTTTTCAGCCGTAGCGACAAATCCGAGCCGCAACAGCCCAAAATCAACCAAGAGCCCGCACCCGTTCAGGCAACGGTCATCAGCAACCCGACCGTCCTCATCAGCACACCCGTCCGCACCGGACAACAGGTTTACGCGGAAAACGGCGACCTTATCGTGACCGGCATCGTCAGCCAAGGTGCGGAACTCATTGCCGACGGAAACATTCATATTTATGCGCCCATGCGCGGCAGGGCTCTGGCAGGCGCGAAAGGCAACACCAACGCGCGCATCTTCATCCACTCCATGCAGGCGGAACTGGTCTCCGTAGCGGGCATCTACCGCAATTTCGAACAAGACCTGCCCGACCACCTGCACAAAAAAGCCGTACAGGTTTCATTGCAAGACAACCGCCTGGTTATCAGCGCAATCGACACAGATTAACCATTCCAAGCATTTGATAAAGGAAACATCGTGACAAAAATCATCGTAGTAACTTCAGGCAAAGGCGGCGTAGGCAAAACCACGACCAGCGCCAGTATCGCAACCGGACTGGCTCTGCGCGGCCACAAAACAGCCGTCATCGACTTTGACGTCGGCTTGCGCAACCTTGACTTGATTATGGGTTGCGAACGACGCGTCGTTTACGACCTGGTTAACGTTATCCAAGGCGAAGCCACGCTCACTCAGGCCCTGATTAAAGACAAAAACTGCGAAAACCTCTTTATCCTGCCCGCATCGCAAACCCGCGACAAAGACGCGCTGACCCGTGAAGGCGTTGAGAAAGTCATGCAGGAATTGAGCAGTGACAAAATGGGATTCGAATACATCATCTGCGACTCCCCCGCCGGTATCGAACAAGGCGCATTGATGGCGCTCTACTTCGCCGACGAAGCCATTGTCACCACCAACCCCGAAGTATCCAGCGTCCGCGACTCCGACCGCATCTTGGGCATCCTGCAAAGCAAATCCCGCAAAGCCGAACAAGGCGGCACAGTCAAAGAACACCTGCTGATTACCCGCTACTCGCCCGAGCGCGTCAACAAAGGCGAAATGCTGTCCGTACAAGACATTTGCGACATCTTGCGCATCCCGCTCATCGGCGTCATTCCCGAATCGCAAAACGTCCTGCAAGCGTCCAATGCCGGCGAACCCGTCATCCACCAAGACAGCGCAACTGCCGCAGAAGCCTACAAAGACGTCATTGCGCGCCTCTTGGGTGAAAACCGTGAAATGCGTTTCCTCGAAGCCGAGAAAAAAGGCTTCTTCAAACGGCTGTTCGGAGGCTAAGTCATGTCATTAATGGATATGTTGTTCGGCAGAAAACCGAAAACCGCCGCCGTTGCACGCGACCGCCTGCAAATCATCATTGCCCAAGAGCGCGCGCAAGAAGGTCAAGCGCCCGACTACCTGCCGACCCTGCGCAAAGAATTGCTGGAAGTATTGTCCAAATACGTCAACGTTTCCTTGGACGACATCCGCATTTCCCAAGAAAAGCAGGACGGTATGGACGTTCTCGAATTGAACATCACCCTGCCTGAACAAAAAACGGAACAGAAAAAGGCTTAACACATGACCTTGACCGAATTGCGTTACATCGTAGCCGTCGCGCAGGAACGTCATTTCGGACGTGCCGCGCGCCGCTGCTTTGTCAGCCAGCCCACCCTTTCCATCGCCATCAAAAAGCTGGAAGAAGAGCTGTCGGTATCCCTGTTTGACCGCAGCAGCAACGACATCATCACCACCGAAGCGGGCGAGCGCATCGTTGCCCAAGCCCGCCGCGTGTTGGAAGAAGCCGAGCTGATCAAGCACCTTGCCAGCGAAGAGCAAAACGAATTGGAAGGCGCATTCAAACTCGGTCTGATTTTTACCGTCGCCCCCTACCTTCTGCCCAAGCTCATCATTTCCCTGCGCGAAACCGCGCCGAAAATGCCCCTGATGCTTGAAGAAAACTACACGCACATCCTGACCGAATCGCTCAAACGCGGCGACGTCGATGCCATTGTAGTCGCAGAACCCTTCCAAGAGCCGGGCATCGTCACCGAGCCGCTGTATGACGAACCTTTTTTCGTCATCGTCCCCAAAGGACACCATTTCGAAGAACTCGATGCCGTTACGCCGCAGATGTTGAGCGAAGAGCAGGTCTTGTTGCTGACTGAAGGCAACTGTATGCGCGATCAGGTCTTATCAAGCTGCTCCGAGCTTGCCGCCAAGCAGAAAATCCAAGGTCTGACCAACACCCTGCAAGGCAGCTCCATCAACACCATCCGCCACATGGTTGCCAGCGGTCTCGCCATCAGCGTCATGCCCGCTACCGCACTGACCGAAAACGACCATTTGCTGTTCAGCATCATCCCGTTTTCAGGCTCCGTCCCGCACCGCCGCGTCGTTTTGGCATACCGTCGGAACTTCGTCCGCCCCAAAGCATTGACTGCCTTACGGACCGCCATCCTCAATTCCCATCTTCACGGCGTTACTTTTGTCCAAGAGTAAAGCGCATTGAATACCGGGCATCGACGAAATCATGCACAGGGCTTTCAATTGTGATGATATTCAACAAGCCGCCGATTTTTTCGGCGGCTTATTTTTTGTGTCTCAGCAGATGGATAAGCCAGAAATCGTGTAGAACGTTCGATCAGATAAACTTGTGCTTTAATGCCTTAAAACATGGTTTCCTGCGAACTTGAGCAGGGTAAGGACTCAACAGTTTCCAATCGATAAGCCTACCATCTAATACGAAACGTCGTCTGAAAACCCTAAATACAGTTTTCAGACGACGTTTTATTTTTAATTGCCTTAAATCTCGCTACCGCCGACGGTCAATCCGGCATCAATCCGCAGGGTCGGTTGTCCGACGCCGACAGGAACGCTTTGCCCGTCTTTGCCGCACACACCGACACCGCTGTCCAACGCAGTATCGTTGCCTATCATGGAAACATGTTTCAACACTTCAGGCCCGTTGCCGATGATGGTCGCGCCTTTGACAGGATATTGCAGTTTGCCGCCTTCGACCCACCATGCTTCGGATGCGCTGAAGACGAATTTGCCGCTGGTGATGTCCACCTGTCCGCCGCCGAAATTGACGGCGTAAATGCCTTTGTCGATGGACGCGATGATTTCGTCGGGTTCGTAGCCACCGTTTTCCATGAAGGTGTTGGTCATGCGCGGCATAGGGGCGGAGGCGTAGCTTTCGCGGCGGCCGTTGCCTGTGGATTGCGTACCCATCAGGCGGGCGTTGGTTTCATCCTGCATATAGCCGACCAAGATGCCGTCTTCAATCAATACGGTGCGGCGTGTTTCGTTGCCTTCATCGTCGATATTGAGCGAACCGCGCCTGTCGGCAATGTCTCCTTGGTCTACGACGGTAACGCCTTTGGCGGCAACGCGCTCGCCGATTCTGCCTGAAAAGACGCTGGTTTCTTTGCGGTTGAAATCGCCTTCCAAACCGTGTCCGACGGCTTCATGTAGCAACACGCCCGGCCAGCCGTTGCCCAAGACAACAGTCATTTCGCCTGCGGGTGCAGGGCGGGATTCGAGATTAATCAGAGCTTGTTTGACGGCGGAATCGACAAACTGCCGCACCAAAGTTTCATCAAAATAAGCTAAGTCGTAGCGACCGCCACCGCCCGCGCTGCCCTGTTCGCGCCGGTCGCCCTGTTTGGCGATGACGGTAACGTTCAGGCGCACCATCGGACGGATGTCGGCGGCGTGCCTGCCGTCGAGGCGGGCAATGTAAATCATGTCGTATTCGCAAGTCAGCCCCGCCATCACTTGCACAATGCGCGGATCGGCGGCTTTGGCAAGCGTTTCCACTTTGTTCAATAAAGCAACTTTGGCGGCGGAATCGAGACCGATAATGGGATTCAGCACCGCATGGACGGATTTGCCGTATGCGGCGGACGGCACTTTGACAGAAGCTTCGCCGCCTGCCGCGCCGATGACGCGGACAGCTTGGGCGGAACGGTTGATCGAATCGATACACAAACTGTCCGCATAGGCAAAAGCGGTTTTTTCGCCCGAAACAGCGCGCACGCCCACCCCCTGATCGATTTGGAAACTGCCTGATTTGACGATGCCCTCTTCCAAATGCCAGCTTTCAAAAGCAGTGCGCTGGCAATAGATGTCGGCGTAATCGACGTGATGCGCGCCGATGATACTCAGGCTTTTGGCGAGCAGCTCAGGGGAAAGGTGATTGGCTTCGAGCAAATCGCGCTGTACGGTAGCGTAAGTTGAGTGCATGGTTTTCAGACGACCTTCAAGGCTGGGGAAACTTGGGGCTTGATTATACGGCATTTATTCTCGTTCTAGTCGAATAGATAAAAAGCGCAATCAAGTTTCCGTACTGACCTGACAGGCGGCGGACTAAGCTGCATCATGCCTTACGGTTTTCTTGAGATTGAACCGGAACGCTTGGACCGCTTATGGCAGATTTCGCGGGCAAAGTCCACGCTACGGATTGCTTCAACGGTAACTTATCCCTTCCCCCGTCTGGCGGGGGAAGGTTAGGATGGGGTGGCTTTGTGAGTTTAAATATAGTGGATTAACTTTAAACCAGTACAGCGTTACCTCGCCTTGCCGTACTATCTGTACTGTCTGCGGCTTCGTCGCCTTGTCCTGATTTAAATTTAATCCACTATAAAATCAAATTCGTTTGCCCCGTAGAACCACCCTCTGCCCGACCCTCTCCCGCCGGACGGGAGAGGGGAGCAAGTTACAGATAAAAACGAGGTCGTCTGAAAACTTGAAAGTCGAGTTTTCAGACGACCTTTTATTTAATCCACGCCAGTTTGTAGCGTGGGCTTTGCCCACGAAATCTATCTTCTGACAATCTGAATTGGATGATCACGTTTTCACTCATATCGTGGGCAAAGCCCACGCTACGGTTTACTGCAACGTCAACTTATCCCGCCCCCGTCCGGCGGGGGAAGGTTAGGATGGGGGTGGTTCTATGGCTTTAGGTAAAATCAAATATGCTTGAGGTCGTCTGAATCGGCTGCCTGCACATTCCATCCTATTCATTTGCATGAATAATCGGCTTGCCCTAGCCCGTTAAATCATGTTAGGTTATGATGTTTCTTTTTAATATGTGAACAGATGGTCTGAGGGTCGTCTGAAACGGAGAAAAGGCATGAATGCCGTAGTGGTTGCAGTAATCGTTATGCTCGTGTTGTCGCTATCGCGGGTACACGTCGTATTGAGCCTGACTGTCGGTGCGTTCGTCGGCGGACTGGTGGCGGGAATGCCGCTGGAAAACATCGTGGATACGGCGGGCAATGTAACGCAGTCGGGGATTATTCCCGTGTTTAACGAAGGCTTGAAGGGCGGCGCGCGGATTTCTTTGTCTTATGCGATGCTCGGTGCGTTCGCGATGGCGATTACCTATTCGGGGCTGCCGCAGCAGCTTGCGGGCGGCATTATCCGCAAACTCAACAACAGTCAGGATGCCGCGAAAGGCGAAAGTTCGGTGAAATGGACGCTGTTGCTGATTATTTTGGCGATGGGCATCATGAGTCAAAACGTCGTGCCTATCCATATCGCCTTCATTCCGATGATTATTCCGCCGCTTTTGCTGGTGTTTAACCGTTTGAAAGTCGACCGCCGCCTGGTGGCGTGTGTGATTACGTTCGGTTTGGTAACGACTTATATGTTCCTGCCTTACGGCTTCGGTGCGATTTTCTTGAACGACATCCTCTTGGGCAACATCAAATCTGCGGGCATGGACGTAAAAGGCATCAGCGTCATGCATGCGATGGCGATTCCTGCGCTGGGTATGGTGGCGGGGCTGCTGGCGGCGTTTGTCCACTACCGCAAATCGCGCATTTATCAAACCAATACCGTCGATACGGAAGACAACCGCGAAGCATCCGAACAGCCCCAGCCTTCGGCTTACCGCAGTCTGGTGGCGGCGGTGGCAATCGGTGTGTGCTTTGCGATTCAGTTGATGTATGAAGATTCGCTGGTGTTGGGCGCGATGTTGGGTTTTGCCGTCTTTATGATGCTCGGCGTGATGAACCGAGATGCTGCCAGCGATGTGTTCGGCGAAGGCATCAAAATGATGGCGATGGTCGGTTTCATCATGATTGCGGCGCAAGGCTTTGCGGCAGTCATGACCGCGACAGGCGAAATCAAACCGCTGGTCGAACACAGTATGCAACTTTTCGGCAGCAATAAAGGCATGGCGGCATTTGCCATGTTGTTTGTCGGATTGTTGGTCACCATGGGCATCGGCTCTTCTTTCTCCACTTTGCCGATTATTACCGCGATTTATGTGCCGCTGTGTATCAGCCTCGGCTTCTCGCCGCTGGCAACCGTCGCCATCGTCGGTACGGCAGGCGCATTGGGCGACGCCGGTTCGCCCGCGTCCGACTCGACGCTCGGCCCGACCATGGGTTTGAACGCCGACGGACAACACGACCACATCCGCGACTCCGTCATCCCAACCTTTATCCATTACAACATCCCGCTGATGATTGCCGGCTGGATTGCCGCGATGGTGCTGTAAATGAGTGAAATGGACGAATTGGAACACCGCATCACCGAGCTGGAAATCCAAACCGCGCTTCAGGAAGACTTAATCGGCAGCCTGAACGATACGGTGGCGAAAATGCAGCAGACGCTGGATTTGCAGCAGGCGCAGTTGAGGCTGCTTTATCAGAAAATGCAGGACAAAGGCGCAAACGGAGAGCGCGAACCTTACAGCCTGCGTGATGAAATTCCGCCGCATTATTGAAGCGGAAATATGAAAGAAGGTCGTCTGAAAAATGGTTTTCAGACGACCTTCAAATTTTAAAACCCAAATTAAAATGACGAACCTTCCTGCTTCAAAAATTCCGCCTCTTCCTCCGTGCTTTCACGCCCCAATACGGCATTGCGGTGCGGATAGCGTCCGAAGCGGTCGATGATGACTTTGTGTTTGATTTCAAAATCCAATGCGTGTCCGTCGGTATAGCGTTCAAACAGAGGAACGGCTTGTTCGTGGACAACTTGGCTTTCGCTGTGCATCAACGGCATGAGCATGAAATGGCGTTCGTGCGATAGGAGGTCGGCGAAACCGGGCTGACGGACGGCTTCTTGGGCAAGGATAAGTGCGGCCAAATCTTGGGCAAATGCCTGGGGGCTGTTGCGAAACAGGTTGCGCGAGAATTGGTCGAGTAGGATGATTTCGGCGAGCCTGCCTTGCAGGGTGTCGCGCCAGTGTGCAAGTTCGCCACGGGCCGCCTGTTGCCAGACATCAAAAAATCGCGCGCGAATCTCGGCATCGAATTCATCGTTTTTGGCAAACAGAAAAGGACGGTTTTCTTCGGCAAACCAGAAGTCTAAGACGGTTTGGGGTGTCATGAGCATTCCTTGCAATAGAAGATTATTAAGTGCAAGGTCGTCTGAAAAACCGAATCAAAGTTTTCAGACGACCTTTTTGATTACGCCTATATCTCGACAACTTTTGATTAATCCACCCGCTCCAACTGACTTTTATGAACATACCCTTGGGTAGTCGTATCTTTTAATTGAACGAGGTACCAATCCTTACGAACGGTTTTCAATTTTTCTACTATGGCGTTGTCGTCCAAGCGTTTGATTATGTCGGCATGGGCATCCGGTTGGCTCCTGAGGTTAACCTTATGGCTATCTGTGGATTTAACGATGAAATCATTATTCATAATCAACGAGTAAATACAGCCCGAATCAGGGATTTGTTTCGCCGTTGTTTTTGGGATTTTTTCAAATTTTATAAGTTTGGCAGAATAATATTTACCGTCACAAATGACTTCCGTACCCACTTTACCCATAGTAATTTGGGCAGGCTGTTTGACAGAATCTTCCTGATAGACGTAAAAATTCGGCGGAAGCACCAATTCTTTCAAAACAGCAGTTTGCTGCGATTTGCTTAAATTAAGGGAGATTCGGTTTTGATTCGATATTTTGGTGTCTTCAGGGATAAAGTCAAAATATAAAATCCTTTGATTCCGAGCATTACCATCTAAACTATTACCCCAATAAACCCACAGCATGCCTTTTTGAGGAGCACCTTGTGCAAATGTCAGCTGAAATACACTCAAAATAAAGCCGACAAAAATACAATAAATAAATTGTTTATTTTTCAAAGCCATTTTCAATGACACTCAGAATCTACTTATCGGAATTGCCCTTCATTCAGTCCGACAACAGACAATATCGTTGATTGTTTAATATATTCATAACAGAGGTCGTCTGAAAACAGTCACGAACCTCTCAAGCCAGTATTACTTCGCCAATTCTTTGTCGATTTCCTGATAAAGCGCGGTGAAGTCCGGCTCGCCGACAAAGGTTTTCAGGATTTCGCCTTTTTTATTGATCAGGAAAGAAGTCGGGTAAACCTGCGTACCGAACGCTTGGGCGGCGGCTTTATCGGCATCAAACATGACGGTAAAAGGCAAGCCGTATTCTTTGACGTATTGGTTTACGCTTTCCAGCGGGTCTATCGGCTGGGCAATGCCGAGGACTTGGAAGTCTTTGCCTTGATAGTCTTTGGACATTTTGATGACTTTGGGCATTTCGCTGACACAGCCCGGGCAGGAGGGAAACCAAAAATTGATGAAACTGACTTTGCCTTGCAAATCGACATTGGACACCGGTTTGCCTTGCAGGTCGGACAAAGAGAATGCGGGAGCAGGTTTGTTATCCGGAATAAGGACGATGGCAAGCAGCGCGCCGATAATGGCGACTGCGGCAATGGTAATGAGCTTTTTCATGCTTCGGCGTATTGTTTTAAAAGGGTAAAGAGAGATTCGGGAATGCTGATGCTTCGCCCGCTTTCTGCGCTGACGACCATCAAAGTGCTTTCGGCTTCGACGGCATTTTTACCGCTGGGCAAAACGATGTTTTGAGTGAGGATAATATGGCGCGAGGTCAGCTCTTTCAGACGACCTTCAAAGCGTAATATGTCGCCATCGACGGCGGCACGGCGATAACGGATGTCGGTACGGACAACCACCAGCATCAAGCCGTCGATTTCGGACAATAAACCGTGTTCCTCAAAAAACGCCCAGCGCGCTTCTTCGAGAAATTCGAGATAGCGCGCGTTGTTGACATGACCGTAGCCGTCAAGATGGTAATTGCGGACGCGGATATTCATCAGTTCAGATTGAAGGGTTGAAAGGCTTCACGGGTGAGCGGTTCTTGCTCGAGGTCGGTGATAACGGTAGAAAGCTGGATGTCGAACCATTCGTTGAAAATATCCGCATTCAAATCAGGCCATTCGCTTTCATCTTCGCACCAGTCGGCAAGTTCGGCAGCAAAAATGTCTTCAAACCGCGCTTCGATTTCGTCCCATACTTCGTCGGCGGTTTCACACGGACGGACGAGATAAGAATTGGCATCGGCTTGAATGTCTTCAAGCGTCAAACCGTCAAGATGATTGCCGGGCAGGGTTTGCAGCCAGTTCCAAAAAGGATCGAGCGGGATGAGCAGGAAGACGCTGCGGTTGACTTCGTACATGATGTTTTCCTTGATTTCAGATAAGGGAATGATATAGCAAAGGCCGTGCAAACGCTATCTTTGCCGACTGAAGGATAGATAAGTTGGGGCAAAGCGATGTTTAAACTGCAACCCGTTTTCTGCTTCATTACTTTTTTGTAAATCTGATTGCCGCTCTTTTCTCTTGTCAAATCGCAGGTCAAACTAAGAGTTGAAAAAACCTGCTTCTTCCAACACAGCATTTGCCACCAGTGTATCGGTATCTTTCCTCAATAATAAATGCAGCTCATGAAAATCTTGTTTCAAGCGGGCAACTGCTTCCGGATGTTCATACCAATAAATCATGGCTTCTGCCAGTTTTTCAGGCGTCGCATCATGTTGCAAAAGCTCTGGAACAGCACATTTGTTCAGCAAAATATTGGGCAAACCGACATGTGGCACTTTAACTTTACGCTTCACATAAGCATAAGTCAGAGGAGATATCTTATAGCTGATCACCATAGGACGTTTGCACAAAGCCACTTCCAGCGTTGCCGTCCCGCTGGTTACCAAGACCACATCTGCCGCAGTACAAACAGTATCTGCTTGTTTATCGACTAATGTAATGGGAAGGTCCGAAAATTGCACAGATGCAAGAATTTTTGATATACGACGGCGGGTTGCTTGTGTAGCAACTGGCATAAAAAACTGTGCCTGTGGGTAACGCTTCAACAGAAGTAATGCGGTTTGAAAAAACACAGGAGCCATGTAATCAATTTCGCTAACACGACTGCCGGGCATCAAGGCAAATACTGGGATAGACGGTACAACTCCCAACTGACGACGCGCAGAAGATTGATCAACATCTACAGGCATGGTTTGAGCCATCGGATGACCGACAAACTCAGCCTTACCACCGGCATCTAAATAGAGCCGTGGTTCCATTGGGAAAAGGCACAACACCCGGTTAACTTGATGAACGATTTTGTTCACCCGTTCACGCCTCCACGCCCAAACAGAAGGGCTGACATAGTGAACCGTTGAAATACCCGTTTTCTTAAGTTTCTCTTCCACCCAAAGATTAAAATCAGGTGCATCAATCCCAACAAAAACATCCGGTTTTATACGAATAAGGTCATTAACCAGACCTTTTCGGATTTTCAATATTTCGGGCAAACGTTTAACTACCTCAACAAAGCCTCGTACTGCCAATTTTTCTTGGTCATAAAGACTTTCAAATCCTTCCGCCTTCATACGCTCGCCACCGATACCAATAAATCTTGCATCAGGACAACGTTTTTTAATCGCACTAATAAGATGTGCACCAAGCAGATCACCCGATGCCTCAGCAACACTCATTGCAATCGTGAGAGAAGTAGTCATATAAAATTATGGGATACAAAAAAGAATTTGGTAAGTGTAATACCTGGCGGCAAAGAAGTTCTTAGTTAAATTTCAGTTATAGAGACCTTTGCAAAAATAGTCTGTTAACGAAATTTAACTCATAAAAATACGCTAAAATTTTCAATTGACCAAAACTTTTATGATTTTGAGTAAAAGCTAGGAAAAATCAGAAAGGTTTTTCATTTTGAAAATAGTATTGAACATAAAATTTTAGTAACTCATGTTATTTAAAATATCTCTTATAATATGATACTGAAAAGAAATACTCTATCTATGGCAAACTCACTTACCTATCATTACAAAACAAAAAGAATAACTTCAATATACCGAGAGTATTTTAAATAGAGTATTTAAAATACACAAAAGGTAGCTTGCATATAATAAAACACCATTTGAGAAAACAAATGGTGTTTTATTATAGTGTATTAGATTACTCGGCAGCTTCTGCTGCTTTGTCTACTAATTCAATCAATGCCAAAGGTGCATTGTCACCTTTGCGGAAACCATATTTCAGTACACGAACATAACCGCCATTACGGGCAGCAAAACGTGGACCTAACTCATCAAACAATTTGACTACAACATCACGATCACGAGTGCGGTCAAATGCCAAACGACGGTTTGCCAAGGAAGGTTTTTTACCCAATGTAATTAAGGGCTCAACTACGCGGCGTAATTCTTTAGCTTTAGGCAAAGTTGTCACAATAGTCTCGTGAGTCAACAATGAGTTCGCCATATTACGCAGCATTGCAGCGCGATGGCTGCTTGTACGGTTTAATTTGCGGTTACCATTACGATGACGCATGTCATTATCCTTTAATCTTCAAACTTACGGCTTTTCTAAGCCTACAGGCGGCCAAGCTTCCAATTTGGAACCTAGTGTCAAGCCTTTAGATGCCAACACTTCTTTGATTTCATTCAAAGATTTACGACCCAAATTCGGAGTTTTAAGAAGCTCTGTTTCAGTACGTTGAATCAAATCGCCGATATAATAAATATCTTCAGCTTTCAGACAATTAGCTGAACGTACAGTTAATTCCAAATCATCTACCGGACGCAGCAGGATAGGGTCAATAGGAGGAGCTTTTTCTTCAACTTCTTCTACTGGAGTACCTTGCAAATCAGCAAAGATAGACATTTGATCAATTAAAATACGAGCAGCACTACGTACAGCTTCTTCAGGATCAATAGAACCATCAGTTTCAATATCCAAAACCAATTTATCTAAATCCGTACGCTGCTCTACGCGTGCAGGTTCAACTTCAAAGCTAACACGACTGATGGGCGAAAAGCTCGCATCCAACTGAATTGCACCAATCTGGCGGTTTTCATCGCGCACAACACGACGACCGGAAACAGATTGATAGCCACGCCCCTGCTCAACTTTGATTTCCATCTCAATTTGACCATTCTCGGCCAAATGACAAATAATATGCTCAGGATTTAAAATTTCCACATCATGTGGCAATTCGATATCACCGGCAACTACTGTACCGACCCCTGACTTTCTCAAAGTTAACTGAACTTGGCCACGCCCATGCAGCTTAAATACAATACCTTTGACATTCAACAAAATATCGACAACATCTTCTTGAACGCCATCAACAGTAGAGTATTCGTGCAACACACCGGAAATGGCCACTTCAGTAGGAGCAAAACCATTCATGGATGACAGTAAGATACGACGCAAAGCATTACCTAAAGTATGACCAAAACCGCGCTCAAACGGCTGCATGGATACTTTTGCACGAGTTGTAGATAAAGTATCGACATCAATTTGACGAGGTTTCAAAAATTCGGTTGTGCTATTTTGCATTTAACTGTCCCTCACTGAGCTAGCGTTATTTAGAGTAGAATTCTACCACCAGCTGTTCATTAATATCGCCAGTTAATTCTGAACGATCCGGCATATTTTTAAATACGCCTTCCAATTTGTCTGCATCAACAGAAACCCAGCTTGGTAAACCGATTTGAGTTGCCAGACTTAAAGCTTCCTGGATACGAACCTGTTTTTTAGCTTTCTCACGAACAGCTACAACATCACCCGCTTTAACTTGGAAAGAAGGAATATTTACGACCTGACCGTTAACGGTAATTGCTTTATGAGAAACCAGCTGACGCGCCTCAGCACGAGTCGAGCCAAATCCCATGCGATATACTACATTATCCAAACGAGACTCTAACAATTGCAGCAGCAATTCACCAGTAGAGCCTTTACGTCGATCTGCTTCTGCAAAATAACGACGGAATTGACGTTCCAAAACGCCATAAATACGACGAATTTTTTGCTTTTCACGCAATTGCAAACCATAGTCGGACAAACGCGGTTTCTTTGCACCGTGCTGACCGGGAGCAGAATCAAGTTTACATTTAGAATCCAAAGAACGACGGGCGCTCTTCAGAAATAAATCAGTGCCTTCTCGACGTGCTAATTTACATTTAGGGCCAATATAACGTGCCATGTTTCAATCACTCCTTTAAATACGACGTTTTTTAGGCGGACGGCAACCGTTATGAGGCAACGGAGTAACGTCGGTAATACTGGTAATTTTAAAACCAAGAGCGTTGAGTGCACGTACAGAAGACTCTCGACCGGGACCAGGGCCTTTTATACGAACTTCTAAATTTTTAACGCCATATTCTTGGGCAACTTTACCAGCTGCTTCTGCAGCCACTTGAGCTGCAAACGGTGTACTTTTACGAGAACCTTTAAAACCAGCGCCGCCAGAGGTAGCCCAAGACAATGCATTGCCTTGACGGTCAGTGATTGTAATGATGGTATTGTTGAAAGAAGCATGTACATGCACAATACCTTCGCTTACGGTTTTACGTACTTTTTTACGTACACGCGAAGCTGTGTTTGCTTTAGCCATTAATAAAATTCCTTAAAAATTATTTTTTACCAGCAATCGCTTTACGCGGACCTTTGCGGGTACGAGCGTTTGTGCGAGTGCGTTGACCACGACAAGGCAAACCTCGACGATGACGGAAACCACGGTAACAACCCATGTCCATCAATCGTTTGATGCTCATCGTTACCTCACGGCGCAAATCGCCTTCTACTTCATACTTAGCAACTTGTTCACGCAAAGCGTCTAATTGAGCCTCGTCCAAATCTTTTGCTTTTGTAGTGGGAGCAATATTTGCTGCCTCGCAAATTAATTTAGCACGAGTAGCACCGATACCATAAATAGCCTGCAAGCCAATTACGATATGTGCATTATTAGGGATATTTACCCCTGCAATACGAGCCATATTTTTTCCTTTAAACGGCAAAGTTCGTCACTATACCACAAAGTCTTGCTAAAAGAAAAGTTCCCTTAACCTTGACGTTGTTTGTGACGAGGGTCAGTACAAATTACACGAACCACTCGATTACGACGGATAATCTTACAGTTGCGGCAAATTTTCTTTACAGACGGTTGTACACGCATTATCTTTCCTTATATCGTTTTATCTAGCTCGGAAGACTATCCGAGCCCGAGTTAAATCATAAGGTGTCAGTTCTACCGTCACCTTATCCCCAGGAGAGATCCGGATATAGTGCATACGCATTTTCCCGGAAATATGACCTAATACAATATGGTCATTCTCAAGCTTTACTTTAAAAGTTGCGTTAGGTAGAGTTTCAAGAATCTCCCCCTGCATTTGTATGGTATCTTCTTTAGCCATAATTCTACTTACGTGATAAAGATTTCATATCAAGACCGCTCATTAAACTCTCATATTGCTGAGTCATGCGGTAAGAGTTAATTTGGGTACTAAAGTCCATTGTCACCACGACTAAAATCAGTAAAGATGTACCACCCAAATAAAAAGGAACATTCAAAGCTGTTGTCAAAAATTCTGGAATTAAACAAATAGTTGTAATATATAATGCACCAAACAAAGTGAGGCGTAATACAACCTGCTCCAGATACTGAGAAGTTTGCTTACCAGGTCGAATTCCCGGCACAAAAGCACCGCTTTTCTTCAAATTCTCTGCCATTTCTTTTGGGCTAAAAACCAAGGCTGTATAAAAATAGCAGAAGAAAATAATTGTCACTGTAAATAACAAAATATATAAAGCTTGTCCATGCTGAAGCAAACCAGCAATTTTATGCAACAAACTGCCTGTATCATTAGAACCAAACCAGCTTAACAAAGTGGATGGAAACAAAATAATACTTGACGCAAAAATAGGAGGAATGACGCCTGCCATATTCAACTTAAAGGGCATATGTGTATTAGAACCTTGCATTACACCACTACCAATTTGGCGTTTCGCATAATGCACGGGAACTTTACGCTGCGCACTTTCAAAATATACAACAATATAAATTAATAACAATGCACCAATAACAATTGACACAGCTGTAGGCATACCAATTGATCCTTGACTCGTTAAAGCTAATAATCTTGCTATACCAGAAGGAATACCGGCAGCGATACCAGCAGTAATAATCAAAGAAATGCCATTCCCAATCCCACGCTCCGTAATCTGCTCACCTAACCACATCAGGAACATTGTACCTGTGACTAAGCTCACTACCGTAGAAATATGGAACTCTAAAGAATTAGTGACAACCACACCTTGTTGGAATACAAAGGTAGCTACACCAAAACTCTGTAAGATAGCTAATAGTACTGTACCGTATCTTGTATATTTTGTAATAACTTTTCGACCTGCCTCCCCTTCCTTTTTTAATGCCTTTAAAGAAGGAATTATTTCAGAGGCCAATTGAACAATTATTGATGCTGAAATATATGGCATTATGCCAATTGCAAATATACTAAAGCGCTCTAACGAACCACCAGAAAACATGTTCAACATGCCTAGTATGCCGTTCCCAGCGCTTTCGTATAATTTAGCTAAAGCAACAGCATCTACGCCAGGTACTGGGATATGGGCACCAATACGAAAAACAACTAACGCCCCTAAAAGAAACGTTAGACGTTTTTTCAGATCTCCAAATTTGGACAAGCCTGATAAAGATTGTTGATTAGCCACTATAATGCAAGCCTTATTCTTCCACTTTACCACCAGCAGCTTCAATTGCTGCTTTAGCCCCTTTAGTGGCTTTAATGCCCTTCAGAACAACAGCTTTTGAAAGCTCACCAAAGGCAATAACTTTCACATTGGAAACAGTTGCAGGAACCAACCCGACTTGCTTGAGAACTAATACATCAATCTCATTCACAGCGAGTAAGTTCAATTCACTCAAACGAATCTCAGCATTAGCAGCAGCAGTCAAAGATTTGAAACCACGTTTTGGCAGGCGACGTTGCAAAGGCATTTGACCGCCTTCGAAACCTACTTTATGAAAACCACCAGAACGGCTTTTTTGACCTTTATGACCACGGCCACCAGTTTTACCTAAACCACTACCAATACCACGACCTACACGACGACGAGCGTGGGTAGCCCCCTCAGCAGGTTGAATAGAATTTAGAAACATATCAAGACTCCACTTTCAACAAGTAGCTGATTTTGTTAATCATACCACGGTTTTCAGGTGTATCTAAAACCTCTACTGTATGCTCACGATGGCGTAAACCTAAACCACGAGCACATGCACGATGAGATTCAATTGTACCAATCAGGCTCTTCACCAATGTAACTTTAATCTTTTTTTGCTCAGTCATGGTTTGCTCCCAAAATGTCTTCCACTGTTAGGCCACGTTTAGCAGCGATATCAGCAGGTGTATATAACTTAGACAAGCCGTCTAATGTAGCTCGTACAATGTTATAAGGGTTTGTAGAACCATGCACTTTAGCAGAAATGTTATGAATACCCATAGCATCAAAAACTAAGCGCATAGGACCACCTGCCTTTACACCACTACCCTCTTTAGCGGGTTGCATAAAGACTTTAGTAGCACCATGACGTCCAATAACCTCATGATGAATCGTACCATTTTTTAGAGGTACTTTAATCATAGAGCGACGAGCCTGATCCATTGCTTTTTGAACAGCTACCGGCACTTCTTTTGACTTACCTTTACCCATACCAATACGACCATCCCCATCACCAACAACAGTTAGCGCAGAGAAAGCCATGATACGGCCACCTTTAACTACTTTAGTTACGCGATTAACTGCGACCATTTTTTCAATCAGGCCGTCACCACGTTCTTCAATTTCATGTTTTGCCATCTGAAAGTCTCCAATTATTAGAAGCTTAAACCATTTTCACGTGCAGCTTCAGCCAAAGCTTTCACACGACCGTGATATTGGAAACCTGAACGATCAAAAGCAACTTTTTCTACGCCTACTGCTTTAGCTTTCTCAGCAATGCGCTTTCCTACTACTGCAGCTGCCTCGACGTTGCCACCAGATTTCAGACTACCACGCACTTCAGCTTCCAATGTAGAGGCTTGAGCCAATACTTTATCACCTTCAGCACTAATTACTTGAGCATAAATATGATTATTGCTACGGAACACACATAATCTTACCATTTTCAAGTCCGCAATACGTGCACGGGTTTTGCGTGCACGACGGAGTCGGGTTGTATGTTTATCCATTAGTGAACCTCAATTATTTTTTCTTGGCTTCTTTCATCACTACCACTTCACCTACATAACGAACACCCTTACCTTTATAAGGCTCAGGAGAACGGAATGCACGAATTTCAGCAGCGACTTGACCAACTACTTGTTTATCTGCACCAGTCAAAACGATCTCTGTTTGGCTAGGAGTTTGAACAGAAACACCTTCAGGCATTTCATATACGATTGGATGAGAAAAACCCAAAGACAAATTCAAAACTTTGCCTTGAGCTTGAGCACGGTAACCCACACCAATCAATTGTAGTTTTTTCTCAAAACCTTCTGAAACACCTTTAACCATATTATTAACTAATGCACGAGCAGTACCTGACATAGCATTTGCCTGCTTACTGTCATTTTTTGCAGCAAAAGTTAATTTACCATCGTTTAATTCAATGGCGACATCAGAATGCAAAGGAAAGACCAACTCGCCATTCTTACCCTTGATAACCAATGCTTCTGTTCCAAATTTTACTTCTACACCAGCAGGAACAGTCACTGGGTTTTTTGCGACACGTGACATTTACTTTTCTCCACTAGGCTACGATGCACAACAACTCACCACCGACACCCTCAGAACGAGCCTTGCGGTCAGTCATCACACCTTTAGAAGTACTAACAATAGCGATACCCAATCCATTCATAACATTAGGAATTTCGCTAGAAGCTTTGTAAATACGCAAACCTGGACGTGAAACACGTTTAATTTGCTCAATCACAGGACGGCCTGCATAATATTTCAATTGAATTTCCAATACCGGCTTCGCATCAGCAGAAACCGAAAAATCCTCGATATAACCTTCTTCTTTCAAGACTTTTGCAATTGCACACTTTAATTTAGAGGAAGGCATGGCAACTGCTACCTTATTGGCACGTTGCGCATTACGAATACGAGTCAACATATCGGAAATAGGATCATGCATACTCATTATTAATACTCCTATTACCAGCTAGCTTTAACAACACCGGGAATCTCGCCACGCATAGCGATTTCACGGATTTTAATACGACCCAAACCGAATTTACGGAAAGTACCACGAGGACGACCTGTCAAAGCACAACGACGGCGTTGACGTACAGGAGCTGCATTACGTGGAATGGATTGGAATTTCAGACGAGCTTCAAAACGCTCCTCTTCAGTTGCATTCGCATCATTAATAACAGCAAAAATTGCCTCACGTTTGGCTGCAAACTTTTTCGCCAGAGCTTGACGTTTCAGTTCACGATTAATAAGTGCTTTCTTAGCCATGATTATCCTTTAAACGGAAACTTGAACAGTGACAATAAAGCTTTAGCTTCCTCATCAGTTTTTGCAGTAGTTGTAATAGTAATATTCAAACCACGCAAAACATCAATTTTATCGTATTCAATTTCCGGGAAAATGATTTGCTCGCGAACACCCATGTTGTAATTACCACGACCATCAAATGATTTACCACTTACACCACGGAAGTCACGTACACGAGGTAATGCAATAGTAATCAAACGATCCAAGAATTCAAACATTTGATCACGGCGCAATGTTACTTTGCAACCGACAGGATAGTTATCGCGAATCTTAAAACCTGCGATAGATTTACGAGCAACAGTAACGACTGGTTTTTGACCAGCAATTTTCTCTAAGTCAGATACCGCGTGCTCCATAACTTTTTTATCAGCAACAGCTTCTCCGACACCCATATTTAAAGTAATTTTTTCAATACGGGGAACTTCCATTACTGACTTGTAACCAAATTGTTTAATCAGTTCAGGAACAACTGTATCTTTATAAAACTCTCTCAAACGAGCCATGTTATCTCCTTATGCTCCAATAACAGAGCCATTTGATTTGAAGAAACGAACGCGCTTAACTTTGCCTTCATTCTCAATCAGTTTAATACCAACACGGTCTGCTTTATTAGTTTCCGGATTCAGGATTGCAACATTAGAAATATCCAACGGCATTTCTTTAGCAACAATACCACCCTCAATACCACGCATCGGATTAGGTTTTTGGTGGCGTTTTACAACGTTAATACCTTCAACAACGACTTTACCACCCAATACGCGAACTACTTGACCTTGCTTATTTTTATCCTTACCAGTGATCACAACAACTTGGTCACCTTTAATGATTTTATTCATCGCGCTATTCCTTATAACACTTCAGGCGCCAATGAAACGATTTTCATAAATCGCTCAGTACGCAACTCGCGGGTTACCGGTCCAAAAATACGTGTACCCAGAGGTTCAAGTTTATTGTTTAACAACACGGCGGCGTTGTTATCAAATTTAATTAACGCACCATCAGGACGACGCACACCTTTAGCAGTACGAACAACAACTGCATTGTACACATCACCCTTTTTAACACGACCACGCGGGGCCGCATCTTTAACTGCGACTTTAATAATATCGCCAACAGAAGCGTAGCGACGCTTAGATCCGCCCAACACTTTGATACACATCACACGACGCGCACCAGAGTTATCAGCCACATCTAAGATGGTCTGCATTTGAATCATATTAGTACCTTTAAATTAACCAACTTAATTTACCATTTTCATATAACTCGCCCACTTATTTCAATTGAGCTAACTAAATGAAACCATCACGGTTCTAGTAAACCAGTCTTGGATCCCGAAGGGAAGAAACTTCCAGAAGAAACTGAAAGATAAGAAACGAAGTTTACACGCAAATTCACTTTGGCGCAACACTTCGTTTCTTATTAAAGCTAACTGTCTTAAATTTTAAACAGTACGTGCTTTCTCAACCAGTTCTTTAACAACCCAAGATTTGGTTTTTGACAGTGGACGAGATTCCGCAATTACTACAACATCGCCAATTCCATATTGATTATTTTCATCATGGGCATGGATTTTAGTTGATAAACGGATAATTTTACCGTACAGAGGATGTTTTACTTTACGTTCAACCAATACTGTCACAGTTTTGTCCATTTTGTCGCTTACCACTTTGCCTTGCAAAGTACGAACATTTTTATTTTCGCTCATTACTTAGCACCTTTTTCAGTTAAAATGGTTTTAATACGAGCAATATCGCGACGTACACGTTTTAATTCGCTTGGTTTACCCAATTGACCAGTTGCGTTTTGCATACGTAAGCCAAACTGAGCTTTCAACAAGTCCAACAAATCTGCATTTAATTGCTCAATAGATTTGTCTTTCAATTCATTTGCTTTCATTATTGACCTACCTGTCTTACTACAAAGGTCGTAGGAATAGGCAATTTGGCAGCAGCTAATTCAAATGCTTCACGAGCCAAAGCCTCTGGAACACCGTCCATTTCATACAACACTTTGCCTGGTTTGATTTCGGCAATGTAATATTCCACGTTACCCTTACCGCCACCCATACGAACTTGAATAGGTTTTTCAGTAATTGGTTTATCAGGGAATACACGAATCCAAATACGACCACCACGTTTAATGTGACGAGTCATTGTACGACGAGCAGCTTCGATTTGGCGGGCAGTCAAACGACCGCGACCAACGGCTTTCAAACCGAACTCACCGAAACTTACTTTGTTACCGCGGGTAGCAATACCAGTATTGCGACCTTTTTGTTGCTTGCGGTATTTCAGTCTAGTTGGCTGCAGCATTACGTCCACCTGCCTTTCTTTGTTTCTTTTCATGCTCAGGTTTAGCTGAAGTCTTTACATTACCTTCAGTATAGACCCAAACTTTCAAACCCAGCACGCCATAAGTAGTATGAGCTTCGCTAGTTGCATAATCTACGTTTGCACGCAAAGTATGCAGAGGTACTCGACCTTCACGATACCATTCGCTACGAGCAATATCTGCACCATTCAGACGACCTGAGGTCATAATCTTGATACCTTTTGCTCCTGAACGCATAGCATTTTGCATAGCACGTTTCATAGCACGGCGGAATTGAACGCGTTTTTCCAATTGCTGAGCAATACCATCAGCAATAATTTGTGCATCCAATTCAGGTTTACGGATTTCTTCGATATTCACATGAACAGGCACGCCCATCAAGGCTTGCAAATCACGTTTCAGAACTTCGATATCCTCACCTTTTTTACCAATTACTACGCCCGGACGGGCAGAGTGGATGGTAATGCGTGCAGATTTTGCAGGACGCTCAATAACTACGCGACCAACAGAAGCATTCGCCAATTTTTTACGCAGGTAGTTACGAACATCAATATCTTGTTTCAAAACAGCAGAAAAGTCGGTGCTTTTAGCAAACCATTTTGAAGCCCAGTCTTTAGTTACCGCCAGGCGAAAGCCTGTAGGGTTAATCTTTTGTCCCATAGCTTTTCCTTAGTTGCCCACTGTCACATTGATATGACAAGTTTGTTTTTCAATGCGGTTACCGCGACCTTTGGCACGAGCTTGGAAACGTTTCAAGCTTGGACCTTTGTCAACAAAGATAGTGACCACTTTCAACTCATCAATGTCGGCACCGTTATTGTGCTCGGCATTAGCAATAGCTGATTCCAATACTTTCTTAATCAACTCAGCACCTTTTTTAGGGCTGAAAGTCAAAATGTTCAAAGCTTGGGCAACGTCTTTACCGCGAATCAAATCAGCTACCAAACGAGCTTTTTGAGCTGAAATACGGGCATTTTTATGTTGTGCATTTACTCTCATGATTCACCTTATTTCTTTTTAGCCTTTTTATCAGCCAAGTGGCCTTTAAAGGTACGGGTCAATGAGAATTCACCTAATTTATGACCAACCATGTTATCGCTGATAAACACCGGCACATGCGTGCGGCCGTTGTGTACAGCAATGGTCAGACCGATAAAATCAGGCAGAATGGTAGAACGACGAGACCAAGTTTTAATCGGGCGCTTGTCGTTGCTTGCACGAGCAGCATCTACTTTTTTCAGCAAATGCAGGTCTACATATGGGCCTTTTTTCAATGAACGAGCCATACTAATTAACCTTTATTTGAGTAACGACGACGAACAATCATGTTATCCGTGCGTTTGTTATTACGAGTGCGGTAGCCTTTAGCAGGAGTACCCCATGGGCTAACCGGTTCGCGAGCTTCACCGGTACGACCTTCACCACCACCATGCGGGTGATCGACAGGGTTCATGACAACACCACGAACGGTCGGACGAATACCGCGCCAACGATTGGCACCGGCTTTACCGATTTTTTTCAGGCTTTGCTCTTCGTTACCGACTTCACCGATGGTTGCACGGCAATCTACGTTGATTTTACGAACTTCGCCAGAGCGCAGACGGACTTGAGCGTATGCACCCTCTTTAGCCAACAATACCGCAGAAGCACCGGCAGAACGTGCAATTTGCGCACCTTTACCAGGTTTCATTTCGATACAGTGGATAGTCGTACCAACGGGGATGTTGCGGATCGGCAGGGTGTTACCTACTTTGATGGCAGCTTCAGCGCCGGAAACCAATACAGCACCGGCTTGAATACCGCGAGGAGCGATGATGTAGCGACGCTCACCGTCTGCATAGCACAACAGTGCAATGAAGGCAGTACGGTTAGGATCGTATTCGATACGCTCTACTTTTGCAGGGATACCGTCTTTGTTACGTTTAAAGTCTACAACACGGTAATGGTGTTTATGACCGCCGCCTTTGTGACGGGTGGTGATATGACCATTATTGTTACGACCGGCAGTAGAATTTTTCTTTTCGAGCAAAGGTGCATAAGGCGCACCTTTGTGCAAACCTTCTGTTACCACGCGAACCATGCCGCGACGGCCTGCAGAAGTTGGCTTCATTTTAACGATTGCCATTTTGTTTATTCCTTATCTGCAGCTGCAGCAGCGGCTTCCAAATCCAACTCTTGACCGGCAGCCAAGCTTACATAAGCTTTTTTAACATCGCTGCGGCGGCCCAAAGTACGACCAAAACGCTTAGTTTTACCTTTAGTGGTAACGGTAGTTACAGAAGCAACTTGAACACCGAACAGCAGCTCAACAGCCGCTTTGATTTCAGGTTTGGTTGCATTTGCCAAAACTTTAAACGTCATTTGGTTGCGTTTTTCAGCCAATACGTTGCTTTTTTCAGAAACGATAGGTGCCAAAATCACTTGAGTCAAACGTTGTTGATTCATACCCATTGCTCCTCTAATTGTGCAACTGCATCTTTAGTGATGATTACTTTTTTGTAACGCAGCAAGCTGTAAGGATCAACTTGTTGAGCTTCCAAAACCAACACGTTTGGCAAGTTGCGTGAAGCCAAGTAAACATTCTCATCGAGCTGTTTGGTTACAAACAGCACTTGCTCCAGACCCAGATTTTTCACTTGTTCAGCAAAAACTTTGGTTTTAGGAGTTTCAGCAGTCAACGCTTCGATCGCAAACAAACGCTCGTCACGGGCCAATTGGGACAGGATAGTCGCCATACCGGCACGGTACATTTTACGGTTTACTTTTTGAGTAAAGTTTTCGTCGGGTTTGTTCGGGAACGCACGACCACCTTTACGCCACAGCGGAGAAGAAGTCATACCGGAACGGGCACGGGCGGTACCTTTTTGACGCCATGGTTTTTTGGTTGAGTGTTTTACTTCGGCACGGGTTTTTTGAGCACGGTTGCCAGAGCGGGCGTTTGCCAAGTAGGCATTTACCAGCTGATGAACCAACGCTTCATTGTATTCGCGAGCGAACAAAGCATCAGAAACAGACAGACTGCCTGAAACTTGTCCTTTAGCGTCAATTACTTTCAATTCCATTACGCACCTACTTTCACGCTAGGACGAACTACAACATCGCTGTTGACCGCACCCGGAACAGCACCCTTAACCAACAGCAGTTGGCGTTCTGCATCAACACGGACAACTTCCAGTTTTTGGACAGTTGCTTTAGTGTTGCCGTATTGACCGGCCATGCGTTTACCGGGGAACACGCGACCTGGGTCTTGCGCCATACCGATAGAACCTGGAACACGGTGAGAACGGGAGTTACCGTGGGAAGTACGTTGGGCACCGAAGTTATGACGTTTGATCGTACCGGAGAAACCTTTACCTTTAGAGGTACCGGTTACATCGACCAGTTGACCGACTTCAAACATAGAAACGGTGATTTCGTCACCGGCTTTCAATTCAGCCAGTTTTTCTTCAGTCAAAGCAAACTCGATCAAACCGCGACCGGCTTCAACACCTGCTTTTGCAAAGTGCCCGGCTTCGGCTTTGTTGACACGGTTAGCTTTTTTCTGACCAAAGGTAACTTGAACGGCAGTATAGCCGTCAGTATCTTTGGATTTTACTTGTGTAACGCGGTTGGCAGACATATCCAAAACGGTTACCGGAACAGAAACACCCTGTTCGTCGAACACGCGGGTCATACCAACTTTGCGTCCAACCAGACCTAAAGTCATGATTATTTTCCTTTTAAAGTAAAGGGGCGGGCTACGATTGGCCTGCCTTCGGACAATGATAAAACTTGGCACATTTGTACCAAGCCCTGCACTATACCACGACAATAAAGAAGTTTTCAAGAAAAATCTTAGGCTTGCCGCAGGTTATTTACCGCTATCCGACAGATTTGAGGTTTACCCAATCCATCGATATTCTGTTCTGAATTTTGACAGTCTTAATTATTGTTCAACGATATAAAAGGTCGTCTGAAATTTCATCTACAAACAAAATTTCAGACGACCTCTTCTCAATACATGGTTATTTTACGCTACTCGGATACGTTTTATACCGAGAATGCTATTTCTGCAACTCCGTCGGTGGGTTTTGCTCGGGCTGGCGTGTGTGCAATTTATACCAACCAAACAACCGCACCAAACATAAAAAGGCAATCAAGGGCATACATAAAGCGGAAACCAAATAACGCGGGTTGCCGGTATTGAGGATGTTTCCTCCTGCCGACAGAGTTAATGCAGCATTAAACCATTCCCACAACGAAGGTACGCTGAAAGCCAACACGGCAATCAGTCCGAGCGTTCGGAAAATACCGATAGGCAAAATCTGACGTTTTAGCACTGTACGGTTTAGCTGTAACAAGACAATCAATCCGAACCCGATGATGATAACCATGCCGCCGTTTGCAACGATTTGCAGGCTGTTGAACGCGATGTCGGGCGTTACCGCCAGTCCGCCGTCTGAAGCAGGAGCCGCTTGCTGCTGAAGATTAAGTCCTTGAACGATATTTAAAACGAAACCATAAACCATATCGGCAAGCATAATACCTATAGGCAAAGAAGTAAGCATTCGTCTTAGCATGGTTGTGTCTAATAATGATGAAGAAGATACGGATGGAAACTAATGTGGTTTCAGACGACCTATTCACACTATATACATCCATTTAAGAAGGGGCGTCTGAAAAGTGGCAGACGGTATTGTAGCGGATTGCCGCCCCAAACGTATGTAAAATTAAATTTAGCCTAAGTCATAAAATCCTGTAATTTTCCACCAATCATTTAACTTTGGGAGTAAAATCCCAAAATATTAATTTGCATCATGATTTACGGCTTAGATGTCTCGATGTAAGTTTTAGATTTACAGTTTCAGACGACACCGGGACGCTACTTTGTAATTTTCCAACAAAGCCGTATGCCATTTATCAACGGATTGACCGAAAGGACGCTTCACATGAGTAATGCAAAACGCGATGTAACCCGCATCAGCCACAACACCAAAATCGTCGCCACGTTGGGGCCGGGCAGCAACAATGTCCAGTTGTTGGAAGACATGATCCGTGTAGGCGGTCTGAATGTCGTCCGTTTCAACTTCAGCCACGGCACGCCTGAATTCCATCAGGAAAACGCCCGCATCGTGCGTGAAGCGGCAAAACGCGCCGGACAGGAAATCGCCATCCTCGCCGACTTGCAAGGTCCGAAAATCCGCGTCGGTAAAATCGCCGGCGGCAGCATCGAATTGAACAAAGGCGAAACGCTGGTTCTTGATGCCGCGCTCGAAGGCGAAGGCACGCGCGACGCGGTCGGTTTGGACTACCGCGACCTGCCTAATGATGTCGTCGCAGGCGATGTTTTGTGGTTGGACGACGGTTTGCTGACTTTGACCGTGGAATCCGTTGAAGGCAGTAAGATTGTTACTAAAATTGAAAACAGCCATGTGTTGAAAAGCAACAAAGGCATTAATAAACGCGGCGGCGGTTTGTCCGCAGGCGCGTTGACCGAGAAAGACTTCCGCGACCTGAAAACCGCGATTGCCATCGGTTGCGACTACCTCGCCATCAGCTTTGTGAAATCCGCCGAAGATTTGCACACTGCCCGCGCCAAAGTCGAAGAAGAAATGAAAGGCAGTACTGCCGTTCGCCCCGGCTTGGTTTCCAAAATCGAACGTGTGGAAGCGATTGAAAACTTGGACGAAATCATCCTCGCCAGCGACGGTATCATGGTGGCGCGCGGCGACTTGGCGGTCGAAGTCGGACACGCAGCCGTCCCCGCCCTGCAAAAACGCATGATCCGCCGCGCACGCGAGTTGCGCCGCTTCAGCATTACGGCAACCCAAATGATGGAATCCATGATCACCAACCCCGTACCGACCCGCGCGGAAGTCAGCGACGTGGCAAACGCGGTATTGGACGGCACCGATGCGGTGATGTGTTCCGCCGAAACCGCCGTCGGCGCGTATCCGTTTGAAACCGTCAGCCAAATGGCGATTATTTGTGCGGCTGCGGAAAAAGAACAAGATTCGCTCAACGGCGTTGCCGAACAGGTCGATTATCCCGAAGCCGTCAGCACCAACTTGGCGATTGCCGGCGGCGCGGTCAGCGTGGCGCGCGCGGTTCACGCCAAAGCCATCGTCGCCCTGACTGAAAGCGGTTCGACCGCCTTCGAAGTCAGCCGCCACAACATCACTTTGCCGATTTTCGCGCTGACCCCGAGCATTTCCGCCCAACGCCGTATGGCGATGTACCGCGGCGTGCGCCCGCTGATTTTGGCGACCAGCACCGACCACGATACCGCGCTGAACGAAGTGGAAGCCATGTTGGTCGAACATAAAATCTTAAGCTCCGGCGACCAATACATCATCACCAGCGGTTCGCAAATGCGCGAATCCGGTTCAACCAATACGCTGGAAGTGTTGCGCGTTAAATAATCGACACGCAAACGGCAGATAAACAAGAGGTCGTCTGAAAACTTGGAAACGGGTTTTCAGACGACCTTTCGTTTTCTTTTGAAGCAAGATTTTTGAGCACTGAAACACTAGGAGTCTATAATTTTTTAAGAACCCCAAGTCTAGACGCAAAGACAGAAAAGTGTGCTGCTTTGAAAGCTGGAGAATATCTAACAGGCTTGAGGGCTAATGTAAGAGCTTCAACCAATCAACTTTCAATAAGAAAGAAATAAATATGCCCAAAGATCAAATGAAAGATAATTTTTTTGACCTTATAGAAGAATTTCTAAATTTATTTAATCAGAGAGATTTTAAACAACTCGAAATCAAATTTCAGATTAACAAAGGTATACATGAGGAAATTTTGGAAGAACTGGATGATGAAAATCTTTTAGATAAAAAATTATCATTACCTCCCAAAGCAATAGCATTGACCGCACGAAATGATAATAGGGCAATATTTGAAACATATGAAATGAATGGTACAGAAGAAGTTATAGGAATCGAATGCTGTTTATATGCAGATAACAAGGAAACTGACCTAACCCTAGAAGGTAGTTTTCATAAAAAAGATGGCAAATTTATTTTTGTTTATCAGGGTATTCGTGCATAAAGCTCTAATAGAGGGAACCAAGTCATCAATAAATCCCGCAATGACATCTTTACCACAGTCCCGCCCTCTCCTATCTACGCAACACACAAGTTTTTCCGAAAGCGTCCAAAAATATTAGGCAAACGCGATAACGTGGTATAGAATCGAGTACCTACACTAATCAAACGGAATGACCGTTAGGAAACAACCGTATTTTGATTGAAAACCGCCGTCCTTCAGCCTCAAAATTCGCGCAAAAGCAGCTTGCAGGATTTTCGCTTCAAGGACCATCGTTTCAATTCAACATGCCGATTCCAAACCGTCAGCCCGCTCCTGATACGGAGGCGTTTGTTTCAGACGACCTCTTTATTATTTACACGCAGGTACAAGAAAATGACACACTCACCCATCAAACAAACCGTAATCTTACTCAGCGCAGTCTTCTTCTCCGGCGCAGTCCACGCTTCGGGCTACCATTTCGGTACGCAGTCGGTCAACGCGCAAGGTACTGCCAACTCTTCCGGCGCGGAAGCCGCCGACGCATCGACCATCTTCTACAACCCCGCCGGCCTGTCCAAACTCGACAGCAGCCAAGTTTCCGTCAACGCCAACATCGTCCTCCCCAGCATCCACTACGAAGCCGATTCCGCAAAATACTATCAAGGCGGCGATGTTTCCGGTTCAAAAAGCGGCAAAATCACCAAAACCACCGTCGCCCCGCACCTCTACGGCGCATACAAAGTCAATGACGACGTAACTTTGGGCTTGGGCTTGTACGTCCCCTTCGGTTCTGCCACCGAATACGAAAAAGATTCCGTACTGCGCCACAACATCAACAAACTCAGCCTCACCAGCATCGACATCGAACCGGTCGTCGCTTGGAAAGCCAATGAAAACCATGCTTTCGGCGCTGGCCTGATCGCCCAATATTCCAAAGCCGAATTGCGCAAATATTCCGACTGGGATGCTTCCGGCTCCATCAGCCAACTCGCCAGCGGCCTTGCCTCTCGCGCCGCCGGCCGCCCTGTCTCCGTCAGCGCGCAAGGCAAATCTGACGGACACGCCGAAGTAAAAGGCCACGACTGGGGCTTCGGCTATCAACTCGCTTGGATGTGGGACATCAACGACCGCGCACGGGTCGGCGTGAACTACCGCTCCAAAGTAACCCACACCCTCAAAGGCTCGGCAGAATGGGAAGCCGACAGCGCATACGCCCGCCGCGCTTGGGATTTGGGTGCACTTGCCGCCCGCGGCTACGTTCCGCATGAAAAAGCAAGTGTCAAAATCGTAACCCCCGAATCCTTGTCCGTTCACGGCATGTACAAAGCCACCGACAAATTCAACCTGTTCAGCGATGTAACTTGGACGCGCCACAGCCGCTTCAACAAAGCGGAACTGGTTTTTGAAAACACCAAAAATGTCGTCAACGGCAAATCCGACCGCACCGTCATCACCCCCAACTGGCGCAACACTTACAAAGTCGCGCTCGGCGGTTCTTACCAAGTGACCGACCCGCTGCAACTGCGCGCAGGCATCGCCTTTGACCGCTCGCCCGTCAAAAACGCCGGCTACCGCATGAACAGCCTGCCCGACGGCAACCGCATCTGGTTCTCGCTTGGCGCGAAATACCATATCGGCAAAAACCACGTCCTCGATGCCGCTTACAGCCACATCCACATCAACGACACCCGCTACCACACTGCCCGCGCGACCGGCAGCGATGTGGACAGCAAAGGCGCATCCAGCGCGCACTTCAAAAACCACGCCGACATCATCGGCCTGCAATACACTTACAAATTCAAGTAAGCCGTTTTACGCCGACATCAAAAGGTCGTCTGAAAACTGAACTGGCCCCCAAATCTTGGACACTCATAAAAGC
>CAUSOO010000013.1:0-44564 GCA_963533245.1 uncultured Neisseria sp. | reverse complement strand
TCGGTTCCGTACTATCTGTACTGCCTGCGGCTTCGTCGCCTTGTCCTGATTTAAATTTAATCCACTATAGCAGCAACGTCTTTATCCCAAATGTGGGTGCAGCGCCTCTCGAAAAATCTTGGCGGGTTGTCTGGCTGAATCTGTTTTCTGTTTTTCTTTGATATGGCGGGTTCTTTGAAAGGATTTGTTTTCAGACGACCTCTTCTTCCAAATCGCCTTCGCGGGTTTCGCGCAGGTGTTCGCGCAGGCGTTGGAGTTCGTGTTTGTCCAGCCACTTGCGGCGGCTGCGTTGCAGGAGGATGACGAGTGCGGAGATTTCGTTGCGCATATTGGTGCTGAGCCAGAGGAAGCCTTGCCATTCGTAATGGAGGCGGGCGGCGAGTTTGCCCAGCTCGGGATTGATGGAGGTGTCGATGCGGATGCGGCGGGCGTAGTGGCCTTTGATGAGGCGGACGGTCAGGCGCAGGTCGCGTTGGAGGCGGTTGAAATGGCGGTCGAGCAGGCGGATTTCGTGTTCGTTGAGGGTAGGGGCTTGCAGCTTGGCGGCGGTGGTGAGGAGCAGCTCGGTGGTGTTGACGATTTTGCGGTGGGCGTGCTGCATGGCTTCCATCATGGCGGGGCTGATGTGGCTTTCGCCTGATGTAGCAGCGAGGTGGCTGCGGCTTTTGACCATGCGGGCGTTGATTTGGCGCATTTTGACCATGTTTTGCTCCAGCCGCTCGCGGGTCATGCGTTTGCCGTTGCTGATTTCGGCAATCATTTTGCCGCATTCGGTCAGGTTGTCGGCAAGCATGAACCGCCACATGAGTGTGGAACGCAGGGGCAGGAGTTTGGCGAAGATGATGGCGATGGCGGCGCCGATGAGGACGTTCATGGCGCGCATGAGTCCGCTGTCGAGCCAGTTGTTGCTGTTGTCGCCGATGAGCATGCACATGGTCAGTCCGGCAAGCATGGGGACGTAGCCGTTTTTGCCGACCGCCGCCCAACCTGCGGCTGCGCTGGCGGCGCCGACGGTCAGGTAGAAAAGGATACCGCCGTGGAAGTAGTGTTGGTTGAGCCACAACAGGGTCAGGCCTGCGCCCAAACCGATGACGGTACCGAGCATGCGTTCGACGGCTTTGGAGTAAATCGCGCCTTGAAATTGGAGCATGCCGAGTACGACGAAGACGGTCATGCCTATCCATTCGCCGTGTTGGAGGTGGAGGAGTTTGGCGAGCAGGGTGGCAAACAGTACGGCCAGTCCGAGCCGGACGGCGTGTATGTGGCGGCGGTAGCGGTAGCGTTCGTAGGAGTTGAGCCAGCGTTTGACGAAGCGTTCGCGTTGTGAGGCGTTCATGATTGGGGCTATCTTGTTGAGATTTTTGGGTTTATCGGGCGGTATTGTAACGGGAATCGATAGGGAGATACAGGTTTCTGAATAAAGGATTTTCGGCTGGGCTGAAACAGATTGGTTTGGGGAGATTCGGTAAAAGGCAAAAGGTCGTCTGAAACGCTGTATGGTGTTTCAGACGACCTTTTTAACCGGGCTATGGGTTTACCAAATATCGGATTTGATTTTGCGTTTCAAGCCCGGATGTTCGGAAAGTTTGAAGACGGGGTCTTTGCCCATTTTCAGTTTCGCCGTGTAGTCCCTCAACAGCAGGAAGGCAAGCGGAGAGAGGATCAGGATGGCGACCAGGTTAATCCATGCCATCGTACCCATCGCCATATCCGCCATATCCCAAATCAGCGGGACGTTGGCGACTGCGCCGAAATATACCCAGCCCAAGACGAGCATGCGGAACAAGGCGGTCAGCAGCCAATGGCTTTTGATGAACTGCACGTTTGATTCGGCATAGGCATAGTTGCCGATGACGGTAGAGAAGGCAAACATAAACAGGATGATTGCCAAGAAGTCTGCGCCCCATGCGCCGACTTGGCTGATAATCGCTGCTTGGGTCAGCTCTGCGCCGCTCAAATCGCCATAAGGTTGTTGATAAACCAAAACGATAAACGCCGTGCAGGAACATACGATAATCGTATCGACGAATACGCCCAGCATTTGAATCATGCCTTGGGAAACAGGGTGTTTGACTTCGGCTGCCGCGGCGGCGTTAGGTGCAGAACCTTGACCTGCTTCATTGGAATACAGGCCGCGTTTGATACCGATCATCATGGTTTGCGAAATCAAGCCGCCGAGCAGGCCGCCGCCGGCTGCTTCAAAGTTGAACGCGCTGTCAAAAATCTGACCGAAGACGTGGGGAATCAGGCTGATGTTGGTAATGATGATGTAGAGTGCCATCAGCAGATATAAAGTCGCCATCAGCGGAACAAGCATTTCGGCAAAGCGGGAAACACGGCGGATACCGCCGAAAATAATCGGTGCAGTCATGATGACCAATGCGACGCCGACCGCATGTTCGTCCCAGCCCCACGCGGCTTTGGCGGTTACGGCGATGGTGTTGGTTTGAACGGCTTCATAAACGAATCCGAAGCAGAAAATCAGGCTCAATGCAAATACGATGCCCAACCATTTTTGACCCAAACCTTGGGTAATATAGTAAGCGGGACCGCCGCGGAAATGATGGTTGTCGTAATCGCGGATTTTGAACAACTGCGCCAGTGAAGATTCGACAAAAGCCGAACTCATACCGATCAATGCGGTGATCCACATCCAAAATACCGCGCCCGGGCCGCCGCTGCTGATGGCAATCGCTACGCCCGCGATGTTGCCCACGCCCACGCGGCTGGCAAGTCCGGTGACGAAAGCCTGAAACGGCGTAATACCGTGCGGATCATCGCCTTGTTGGCGCCCGCCGAGCATCTCTTTGATACTGCGTCCGAGCAGGCGGAATTGTACGAAACCGGTGGCAACTGTGAAAAACAGCCCTGCACCCAACAGGACATACACCAGCCCTGTCCACATCGGATCATTGATTTTCTGAACCAATTGGTGCAGCGATTCGGTAAAGTTGTTATCCATAAAAACCTTTCTGAGTTTGAATGACGGACGGTTTGCCGCCGTTCGGAAGTAGTGCATTGTAACAGACTGTCAACAAATTGAAAAAGTTTTATATCGGCGTGAAATAATGTATCTAATTGATTGATATTCAACAATTAAAACCCTTGATCAGGGGCGGATGAGGCCGGATCCGCTTTCCTGTGCGAAGCGGGCAAATGCCTGAAAGAGGTCGTCTGAAAACGGGTTGAGCCTGCCTAGGAACCAGGTGCAATGTGCCGTATATTTCCTAACTGTTACCGCTTGTTATTCAATTGCGCCGAAAAAGGACGGTTTACGTTAGAATGCCATCCGAAATTCCGGCTGTATGGCGATAAACGCCGCAGTCCGGTTTCAGACGACCTTTGTGCCACAAACAGGAAAATCTATGCATGCTACGATTCAAAGCCGTTTCGCGCCGATTTTATACGTCGTAATATTTTTTGCGGGCTTTCTGACCGCCTGCCTTTGGTTTAACCCCAAAGACTATCTTGCTGATTTGGCGCCCGTTGTTGCCGCGGTTTGCGCCGTTGCGCTGGTGTGGTTGGCATGGACGGCGGTTTCGGTCATTGCGCGGAAAAAGAACGAATGGCTGCGCAGGGAAAAATTGATACAGCAGGAAAAAGTCCATCCCGTCTTGCATGCTTCCCTGCAAAGCGTGGAAGAACAGCCGGAGATGCTGGCATTGACTATCCGAAACCACGGCAAAGGCATGGCGAAAAACATCCGCCTGCAAGTGTCGTCCGTGTCTGATAAAGCGGCGGAACGCGCTATCGTTGAAGCGGTCAGCAAATTGGTTATCGTTGGCGACGGCTTGGATATGCTGGCCTCGGGAGAAGTGTACGGCAGCGTCTTTGGCGATATCCGCGAGCTGTCGGCAAGTCTGCCGGAGAAAAAATTCGGCGGCATCATGAAGCTTGTCATGACGTATTGCAATGTGTTCGGCGAAACCTGTATCTCCGAAACATCTTTGGATTTGAGCCTGCTCAACGCGGTGGAGCTGTCCGAAGCCGAACACAAACCCAGCAAATTATTGTATTGATGCTGGCTGAGTCTGACACCAAAGGTCGTCTGAAACGCATTTTTGTGAAGCAGGTAAAAATAGCTTCTGGAAAGTGAAAGCCGTTTCAGACGACCTTTATGATTGTCTTTACGTGCCAACCTCTTTATAATGCGCACACTCTTACGGGAGTAGCCATCTGATTTTCACTGGCAATCAGAGCCGTTATCAACATAATTGACCGAGTTCGACAAAGATCGGTCATGGTGGCGGCATCTTCCTGACAACAGGAAGACAGGCAAGACGTAAGCGTTGTCCATACCCTTGCGGGCGGTATGTGCAACGCTTTTTGTTTTTGCCCGCTTCGGTTGAGTATTTTATGGAAGCATTTTTCTCTTCAATATTGGGCGTTGCCATTGCCGAAATCGGCGATAAAACGCAACTGCTCGCCCTTTTCCTTGCCGCACGTTTCGCCCAGAAAAACGCGGTAGTCTCCGGCATCTTCATTGCCACTTTACTGAATCATTTGGTCTCCGCATTTGTCGGCGTATGGCTGGCGGAAACCGTTTCCCCCGATACCGTCAAATGGGCGGTCGGCATCAGCTTCATCGCGGTCGGTTTGTGGCTGCTCCTGCCCGATAAAGATGAAAATCCCGACAGCCGTTGGCTCAAATACGGCGCGTTAGGAGCGACGGTTTTCCTGTTTTTCATGGCGGAAATCGGCGACAAAACCCAAATTGCCACGGTCTTGCTGGCGGCAAAATACCAATCCTTATCCATGGTCGTACTCGGCAGCGTTGCCGGATTGATGTTGGCAACCGTCCCTGTGGTTTATTTGGGCGATATGCTGATGAAAAAAATCCCCGCCAAAGCCGTGCGGATTTCCGCCTGCGTACTGTTTTGCGTATTAGGCGTCATCACTTTGGCGGGCGGCGGCATTATGTTGAAATAGGTCGTCTGAAATGTGGGAAATCTTATTCAGACATCCGGATTTTGTTGCCGTCAACAAACCTTGCGGCGTATCCGTGCATCAGGAAGAGGGCGAAGTCAGCCTGACGCAGACGCTGGCGGCGCAACTCGGCCTTGAGCAGGTTTGGCTGCTGCACCGCTTGGACAAGCTGACCAGCGGCGTGCTGCTGTTTGCCTTAAACCAGCAAAGCGCGTCGGTGCTGGCGCAGCAGTTTGCCGCCAAAACCATGCGTAAAACTTATTTGGCACTGGCAACGGACAAGCCGTCTAAGAAGCAAGGTTGGATCAAAGGCGATATGGAAAAATCGCGGCGCGGCGCATGGAAACTGACGCGCGGCATGGAAAATCCCGCCGTAACCGAATTTGGCAGCCACAGTTTAGAACCCGGCCTGCGCCTGTTCGTCCTGCATCCGCATACGGGCAAAACCCACCAACTCCGTGTCGCCATGAAAAGCTTGGGCAGCCCGATTTTGGGCGATACGCTCTACGCCGGGAAGCCTGCATCGAGGATGTTCCTTCATGCGTGGAAAATCAAATTCGACTATCAAGGTCAGACGTTTGAAATTGTCGCGCCTTTGAGTGAGGAATGGCCGTTTAGGAATATCGATTTTTTGTGAACATCAAGCCGCCTGAAAACCTGTGGCAACAGCGTTTTCTTTTGAGTTTTTCAAAACGTAAGCCTGACGGTTTGTCGTCTTCTCTTCATGAAAGAGGGCGGCAAGCCGTCAGGCTTGTTTTAAAGTCATGTTTGATGTTTGGAGGCATTAAACAAGGCAATTGGCAGTTTTCAGACGACCTTGGCTTTAAATCCCGCTTAAACCAACTCTCGGACGAACACTTGCGAATTGCGGCCGTTGGCGAGGTAGTCGCGGCGGCGTTCTTCGGGTAATGCGTCGGGAGAGGTCGTCTGAAAACCGCGTTCGGCAAACCATTCGCCTGTGTGGGTGGAGAGGGCGAACAGGCGGCGGATGCCCATGGCACGGGCTTTTTGGAAGAGGTGGTCGAGCAGCATTTCGCCGTAGCCGCCGTCGCGGGCTTCGGGGGAGACGACGAGGCAGGCGAGTTCGCCGATTTCGGGGTCATCGAAAGTTTTGAGGGCGACGCAGCCGTAGATGTTGCGGTCGTGTTCGAGGACGGAGAAGCCGGAGATGTGGTTTTCGAGATATTCGCGGCTGCGGTGCAACAGGATGCCTTGTTCTTCCAACGGGCGTATCAGGGCGATGATGCGGGGGATGTCGCGGCTGTGGGCTTGGCGGATGGAGACGAAGGAATCGCGGGCGATGGCGGTGCCGCAGCCTTCGCGGGTGAAGAGTTCGCGCAACAGTCCGCCGTCTTCGCGCCCGCTGAGGATTTGTACGCGGCTGACGCCGTTTTCGACGGCGTTGACGGCGGCTTGGAGCAGGCGCACGGGAACGTTGTGTGCGGTTTCTATCAGGTGGCGGACTTCGCCTGAGGATAGGGTGGACATTAGGACGCCGTCGGCGTTGCAAATGCCGGCTTCTTCGGTCAGGTACACGAGTTTTTCGGCTTGAAGGGCGACGGCGACGGCTTCGGCGGCTTCGCTCATGCTGAGGTTGAAGGTTTTGCCGCCGTAGGAGTGTCCGAGCGGGCTGATGAGGACGATGGCGCCATCGTCGAGGCGGCGGTTGATGGAGTCGGTGTCGGTTTTGCGGACGATGCCGGTGTAGCCCATGTCTATGCCGTCAATGACGCCGAGCGGACGGGCGGTGAGGAAATTGCCCGAAGCGGTGGGAATCGGTTTGTTGCGCAAGGGGGCGGATGCGCTGCTGCACAGGACGGCTTCGATGTCGCTGCGTATCATGCCGACCGCCTGCTTGGCGTCGCGCAGGGTGGCGTCGTCGGTAATGCGGCGGTTGCGGTGGTATTGCGGAACGAATTGTCTGTCGGCGGCGAGGCGGTTGAGGAAATGGCGCGTGCCGTGTACCAATACGAGCCGCACGCCCAAGCCGGCGAGCAGGTGGAAATCGGCGGCGAGCCGGTTCAGGGTGTCGCCTTCGAGCAGGCTGTCGGTGATGCCGATAACCAGTGTTTTGCCGCGCAGGTAGTGGATATAGGGCGCGGCTTCGCGAAAATCGGCAACAAAGCCCGGAGATGTGTTCATAACAAAACCAGATAGAAAAGCTGCATGATGAGGACGGTCAGCGCAACCAGTACCGCCAGCGTCCAATTGAAGCCTTCTTCGGATTTGGCGGGTTTGGCAGTGGCTGCCGCCATCAGGGCTTGGAATTCTTCAGTCCGCCGTTTTTCTTCTTCTGCCCGTCGCTTTTCCTCTTCGGTGCGCCGTGCCGCCTCTTCTTTGGCTTTTTTGGCACGTTCGGCGCTGTCGAGCAGGCTGGCGATTTCGTGGCGGGAGAGTTGTTTGCGGTTGCGGATGTTGCCGCCCATGTCGTGTACGAGACGGACGTCGGTAACGGCGTTGGGCAGTGTGTCGGGATTGGCGGGTGCGGAAGACGGCGCCAGGCTGTCTTTGGCTTTGAACAGGCCTTCGCATTTATTGCAAACGACAAAGCCTTGTGCGACGTTGAGCTGGGTGTCTTTGACCCAAAGTGAGGTTTTGCAGTGTGGGCATATACAGGCGGGCATAGGGGTTTTCCGTGTAAAGTGTGGGATGTGTTGTTTTAATGTGTGTTTGATTGGGTTGGGTCGTCTGAAAAGGGATTGTCCGTCTTCAGACGACCTTTTGTATATCGTATTTTAGGCAACGCCGTAGCGTTCGCGGTAGGCTCTGACCGGCTCGAGGAAGCCGCCGAATTCCGCGTTGTTTTGCAGGAGCGTGAACAGGTCGTTCAGATTGGCAATGGCGACGACGGGCAAGCCGTATTGTTTTTCCACTTCCTGAACGGCGGACAATTCGCCCGTGCCTTTTTCCATGCGGTCGAGTGCGATGGCGACGGCGGCGGGCGTTGCACCTTCCGCTTCAATCAGTTTGACCGATTCGCGCACAGATGTTCCCGCAGAAATCACGTCGTCGATAATCAAAACGCGGCCTTTGAGCGGCGCACCGACCAACACACCGCCTTCGCCGTGGTCTTTCGCTTCTTTGCGATTGTAGGCAAACGGCACGTTCACGCCTTTTTCCGCCAGCATCATCGCCGTCGCCGCCGCCAAAATAATGCCTTTGTAAGCCGGGCCGAACAGCATGTCGAATTTTACGCCGCTCTCGATAATCGCCTGCGCATAAAACTTCGCCAGTTGCAGCGTCGATGCGCCGTCGTTAAACAGTCCGGCGTTGAAAAAATAAGGCGACTGACGGCCTGCCTTGGTTGTGAATTCACCGAATTTCAATACATTCTGCGCCAGCGCAAACTTGAGGAAATCTTGACGGAAATCGGACATTTTGCTTCTTTCGAAAGATATAGTGGATTAAATTTAAATCAGGACAAGGCGACGAAGCCGCAGACAGTACAGATAGTACGGCAAGGCGAGGCAACGCCGTACTGGTTTAAAGTTAATCCACTATATTGATTTATAAAGGAAGAGATTATAAAGGATTCATGAGGAAAATGCAGGTCGTCTGAAAAAGTGAGTTGATTTGATGCGGTTCCTGCCAATAAATTGTTAACTTAGTCATAATTTAGTTATATTTTGTTTGTAAATTTACTTGAATTAACTATTACATATGGGTCGGCTTATCTTTTTAGTATAAAATGTCTAAGTCATTGATTCAGGTGCATCGCAAGCACAATCAAGACTTGTTCCCGAATACAGAAACTTCGAGATTCAATTTAAAAAAGGATGATACGACATGAAAAAAGTACTTGCATTGATTTGTACAGCAACTTTGGCTGCCTGCGGAGGTGGGGGCGGTGGTGGAAATTCCACTCCTTCTTCACAATCTACGCCTAACGCAGGTCCAAGCAATCCAACAGCGTCGCAGAAGCCTGCAACTCCCCCATCAACGACAACTCCTGCAAAACCTGAGACGGGCAAAACGCCTACTGCTCCTAAAACTCCTGCTACTCCGGCGGTTCCTACCGCCGCACAGCAAACAGTTGGCGGTAATAGCATTGCCATCGATAATAGCAATATCAAACACATCCGCGTTGACGGAGTGGATTTCGATCTGACCCAAAGCGGCGGTATTTCTTTGAATAATTGGAAAGGCAAAGTCCCTGGTTTTATTTCAGGAATTGCATCCGGCGAGCCGAAATCCGTACAGAAATTCTTGGTCAATACCGCTTCAGCAAATGCTACTGCCGGCGTGTTGGAAGTTAACGGCAAAAAACAAGCTTTCTTCAGCGGACACTTTACGCCCGCAGCCGAGCTGCCTAAAGGGCAAGTTCATTACAGCACCAGCGTTGCCTCTATGCATAGCGGCGCAAATTACGATATTACCCGCACAGAGTTGACTGCCAATTTTGACAGTAAAAAATTAACAGGCACTATCTCTCGTGATGCTAAATTTGGCGACAACATTGCTGTTAATGCCCAAATTAGCGGCAACAAGTTTGAACAATCCGGTGCGACCCAAGTCAAAGGCGGTTTCTTTGGCAAAAATGCAGCGGAAGTTGCAGGCGGATTCTCTAGCGGCAATACGGTAGGCGCATTCGTCGGCTCGAAGAAATAATCTTCCGGTAAACGGTATTGCAAATAAAGGTCGTCTGAAAACAGGTTTTCTGGTTTCAGACGACCTTTTGCTTTTGTACGCTTTTTAATTTTTTGTATTTGGCTATTATCTGTGTCAAATGGTGACGGCGATATATGGCAGGTTGATACCGAAATTCTCAGCTTCTATCAGATAGATTGATCGAGAAGAGAAGAGGTAGAAAAGGATTCATGAGGAAAATCTAGGTCGTCTGAAGGGGAAGTTGTGGCAAAGTGAAAAGAAGCCAAATCTCGATTTTTCAGACGACCTTTGTATCAACGTTAATCCGACAAAATAAAAACCCCGCAGGGAAGCGGGGTTTCTGGGATGTTTCGATTAAGGCTTAGCGTAGCCGTGTACGCCGTTGTATGGAGAAGGAATCCAGCCTTCATCCACTGCAGGACGTTCGCCTTGACCTTCAATTGTTTGACCCGGGGCAACTTGTTTGGTAACAGTGCTGCGGATTTTCACATCAACGCGACGGTCAGGCTCGATACATGCGATCAAAGCAGCGCGTTTTTTGGCTTTGGATACTTTTTTGCCCAGTTTTGCTACTTCTGCTTCACAAGTAGCAGTCATTTGAGCTTGAGACTCACCAAGACCTGTAGCGGAAACTTTGCTGGAAGGAACGCCACGACCTACCAAGTAGTTGGCCACTACGTTGGCACGACGTTCAGACAGGTTTTGGTTGTACTCTTCAGAACCCATGAAGTCGGTGTGACCTTCGATACGTACGGTTTGTACGTTTTCGTTGCTCAGGCGTTGAGCCAGGCTGTTCAGGTTTTCTTGAGCTTCAGGACGCAGGATGTCTTTGTCGAAGCCGAACAGGGTTTTCGCAGACAGGGAAACAGTTTCGTCAACGTATTCGGGAGCTTGTTGGACTGCGGCTACCGCTTCGCGGTCACCACATTCGACACGACCTTGGGTTTCTTTGTCGAAGTAGCTGTTTTTCCAGCACTCGCCGTAGTTGTTACGGACGACTTCTTGAGATTGGCTGCTTACGGTGTAGCCGTGTTTGGTGTGCGCTTCACTTGCCATTGCAGTGCCTGAAGCAACCAATGCAACGAACAATGCGCTTAATTTCAGCTGTTTGGTCATTTTATTCCCTCATCAAAATTGTTATGCGGCGGATACAGGAAGCAGCCGCAGCAAATTACCAATATACAGGCCGCAGCATAAAACAGCGGCAAATCGGATATATCAGTTTGCACTATAAAGAAGCATGGCACAGACTGTCAATACTCGATGCCTTGATAAAAACATGAAACTGCTTGCCTCCTAATGGTGAATCATGCCTAAAAATCAAGCTTGTGTCATTTATTTATCAGGAAATTCGGGTCTGTTTCCATTTGCAGTTGCGGAAACGCAACAAGAGTTTGCGTGCTGTAAAGACGGTTTTCATAGTTTATATGTATAGTTTTATTGAAAACAAAAACTTCCTTGTGCGTTTTTTGGATGTCCGACAAATCCGGCAAAATATGTTAAATTATGTGCCGCTTGTCGTATAAAACATACAAACACAATACAACCGGACTACCTATGAAATTACAGCAATTGCGGTATGCGTTGGAGGTGTACCGCCATAATTTGAATGTATCTGAGGCTGCGGATGCGCTATTTACTTCGCAACCGGGTATTTCCAAGCAAATCCGCCTTTTGGAAGAAGAACTGGGGGTGCAGATTTTTATACGCAGCGGCAAGCGTGTGGTGTCTGTTTCCCAGCCGGGTAAGGCGGTGTTGGAAATTTCGGAACGGATTTTGCGCGATGTCCAAAATATTAAGAATATCGGCAGCGAGTTTACCGATCACGACAGCGGTGCTCTGACGATTGCGACGACGCATACGCAGGCACGCTATGCGCTGCCTTTGATTGTGGCGGATTTTGTGAAGCGTTATCCGAGGGTCAATCTGACGATCAAGCAGGGGAGCCCTGCTGCTATTGCGCAAATGGTCAGCAATGGCGAGGCGGATATTGCGATTGTGACGGAGCGGATTGACGATCATCCCGAACTGAGCAAGTTGACGTGTGATGAATGGAACCATGCGGTCATCGTGCCGAAAGAGCATCCTTTGTTGGAATGTATGAATCCTTTAAGTATTGAGGATTTGGCTTCGTTTCCCCTGATTACTTACGAATTTGCATTTAATCAGGGCAGCAGTATTGCGCGTGCTTTTAATAAGACGCATTTGGATAATCCGGATGTGGTGTTGTCGGCAGCGGATACGGATGTCTTGAAGACTTATGTCCGACTGGGGCTTGGGGTCGGGTTGATGGCGAAGATGGCATTTGATCCGGAGAAGGATGCGGATTTGGAATTGGTCGATGCGGCGCATCTGTTTGAACCTTCGCCCATTTGGATTGCAGTACGCTCGGATACTTATCTTCGCGGTTATACCTACGATTTTATCGAAATGTTCTCGCCGAAGCTGACGCGGGATGTGGTGGACCGTATTCTTTATACGCCGGTGGTCGAAGATTTCTCTATTTGATTTTGGATATGGCAAGAGGTCGTCTGAAAAGCAGAAATGTTTTTCAGACGACCTTTTTTAGTGCGGTTGATATTGGCTGGGACTTTGAAATTCAATGTATAGTGGCTTAACTTTAAACCAGTACGGCGTTGCCTCGCCTTGCCGTACTATCTGTACTGTCTGCGGCTTCGTCGCCTTGTCCTGATTTAAATTTAATCCACTATATTAAGCGCAGGCAAAAAACTGCGGGCAAAAAAACGCCTCCTGCCGGGAGCTGGCGGAGGCTATCCAAGGAGTTTTAAAAGTAACCCTAAAGAACTATGAAACTAGTCAGAAAGAACTATATTACTAATCTGAACGGTTTGCAAGTTCGCCGAGTGGTTTTAAATTAACTTTACGTCCGAACAAGGCTTGGATTTCAGATTGATGGCTGATGCCGATGACGAGGGTGTCGGGTAAGGCACGTTTGAGGGTTTGCATCAGCGCCAATGCGGATTCGCCGTCGAGCTGGTTGGTGGCTTCGTCGAGGAACAGGATTCGCGGTTTGTGCAGCAGCGCGCGGGCGAGGCTGAGGCGTTGCTGTTCGCCACCGGAGAGGATGCCGTGCCATTCGTATGGTTCGTCTAAATTATCTTTCAGGCGGCCTAGTCCGACTTGTTCCAAGGTCGTCTGAATAAGTCGGTCGTCTTGACAGGCGGGGTGGGGATAGCTGACGGTGTGGCGCAGGGTGTCGGCGGGGAGGTAGGGGCGTTGGGGCAGGAAGAGGAGGCTGCCGTCGAGGGCGAAGCTGCCTTGGTAATACGGCCACAAGCCTGCGAGGGCACGCAATAGGGTGGATTTGCCGATGCCGCTTCTGCCTTCGAGCAATACCCATTCGGGAGCGTGGGCTTCGAGGTTGATGTCGGTAAGCAGGGGGCTGCCGGTTTGGGTGTGGACGGTGAGGTTTTGCAGAGCAAGGATGCCGTTTTGGCGGCGGTTGTTTAAAGTCAGGGCGGGCGCTGGGCGGGCGGTGCTTCTGCCTTCCTGCTCTACTTGTTCCAATGCCGTCTGAAAACCGGAGAGGCGTTCGACGACTGCCGCCCATTCGATGAGGCGGCGGTAGGAGTCGGTAAACCAGCCGAAGCTGTCTTGAACGCGGGCAAACGATGTGCGAGTCTGCATCATGTCGCCGAAGGTCATGGTTTTGGCGAGGTACATGGGCAGCGTGGCGAGGATGGGGATGAAGATGCTGATGCGGACATAGGCCGCCCAGAAGGTTTCTTGGCGGAATTCGCAGTTGGTGAGCCGCCGCCAGTTGTCGCGGATGCGGAGGTAGCGTTGTTTCAGACGGCCTGTTTCGGCTTCGCCGCCGTTGTAAAAGGCGATTTGTTCGGCGTGGTCGCGCACGCGCAGGAGGGCGGCGCGGTAGTCGGCTTCGCGGTGCTGGCGGTCGATGTTGAGGTTTTTGAGTTTGCGGCCGACGAGGTGGGCAATCAAGGTGCTGATGACGGAATAAATCAGGGCAACCCAGACGAGGTAGCCGTGTATGGTGATGTCGCGCCCGCCGATGTTGAAGGTCTGCACGCCGGAGAGCGTCCACAATACGGCGACGAACGCGCTGAATTTGGCAATATTATTGATGAAGGAGCGGAACAGTCCGATGCTTTTGTCGGCGAGGAGGTAAATGTCTTCAGCGATGCGCTGGTCGGGGTTGTCGGGTTCGCCGGTCAGACGCAGGCGGTAGTGTTTGTGGCCTTCGAGCCAGTTTTGCTGGAATTGTTCGGTCAGGTGGGTGCGCCAGCGGAAGATGAGGCGTTTTTGCAGCCAGTCGCCGCAGACGATGCAGCCGATTATCATCGCCATGTAGCCGAGGTATTCGACAATGAGCGCGGGCATGGACGCGCCGTCAAACGCGGCGAGCGCGTCGTAGAAGCGTTTGTCCCACGCGGCGATCCAAACGCTGATGGTGATGGAACAAAGGGTGAAGCCGATGAGGACGGCAAGCATCAGCCATTGGATGCGTCCGTGCGCCCCCGTCCAGAAAGGGCGGGCGAGTCGGAAGAATTTTTTGAGGATGTTCATGGATTTGTGTTTGTACAAATAGCGGGAGGTCGTCTGAAAATCCGCAGCGGCGGGATAACGGCATCAGACACGCTATCCGACGCTTTTGTTTCCTGCCGGGTTTCAGACGACGGTTTGCAGTGGTTCAAATAAAAATACCGATGCCGTCATGTCGGGATGGGCGGCAGGACGGAAGGTCGTCTGAAAGCCGGATTGTATTTTCAGACGACCTCGCTTTATAAAATGGCTACATCTTCCACTTGAAGTTCAAGGTTATATTGCGCGGTTGTCCGTAGAAATGTCCTTGGTAGGTAGCGCGGTGGGCGTAACTTTCGTAATAGCGTTTGTCGGTCAGATTGTCGACTTTCAGGCTGAGTTTGGCGTGCTTGGAGGGTTCGTATTGTACGGCTGCATGCCAAACTGCGTAACCGCCCAAATATTGTTTCTCTCCATCCACCATAATCGGGCTGGATTTGCTTTGGACGTTGACACCGCCGCCCACCGTCCATTTGCGCGCCGCACCGGGCAGGCGGTACATGGTATTAAGGCGGAAGATATGTCGGGGCGTGTGCTGGCTGAAATCGACCCCGCGACCGTTGCGCTCTGCGGTTTGGGCGGCAGCGGTGGAGGTATAACGCCTTTTGTTGAAAGTGTAGCCCGCAAAAATCTGCCAGTCGTCGGTGATGTTGCCGGCAATTTCGGCATCAATACCGCGGCTTTCCATGCGTACAGGCGTGTAGATGGCGCGGTCGCCGCGTACCCAAGGACGGATATTGCCCGTTGCGAGGTCTTTTCCCAACCATGTGTCTGTGGGTTGGTTGTGTTTTTCGGTTTGAAACAGGGCGAGGGTGGTGTTCAATTTATTGTTGTTCCACGCGCCTTTCCAGCCGATTTCGTAGCTGTTGCCCATTACAGGCGGCAAGAGCTTGTCATTGATGTCATAATAATCGCCCGAGTATTTGAAAATGCTGGTGTAACTTGCATATAGGTTTTGTTGCGGGGTGATGTCGTAGGTAATGCCTGCGTAGGGGATGAAGCGGCCTTTTTTATAGTTTCTGTCGGGGTTGTTCATCCATGACAAGTGTTGGGACATCCGCCAGCGGCTGTAACTTGTACCAAGCAGGATGTGCCATTTGTCGGTGAGGTTCAGGCGGGTGGCGATGGTCGCCGTGTGAGTATTCGGGACGGTTTGACGCGTTTCGAGCATGCGTGAATTGTTCCAATCGGGTTTGGCGATTTCATCACCCGTCCAAGAAAAAACAGGATAGTTGCCATCTTTCAAGGGTGTGCCTCGCCACATATTGATAAATTTACAAAAAATGCTAGCAAAAAATGCTAGAATAAGCCTTTGATTTTATCAGAGGCTTTTTTGTGAAAAAATTTATTATTTATTCATTGACCACTTTGGCATTATTATCAGGCTGCGCCACCACCAAACCTGTGTTAGATACCTTATCTATGAAGCAAATTCACAGCGCAAATTATGGTGCTTATCCAAGCAATTACCAATCTAGCGTTAGGCAGCATTTGCAAAGAAATTTGTTAGATTATGACAGCGCAAAAATTGAATTTTACATGAAACCTGTCAAAGTGTTTTATACAGTGTTTTATACAACTGCGTTAGCGTTTGATGGTCCTCATTCCGTATTCAAAGGCTCACACAAGGGTAGAGGCTGGGTAGGTTTTCCAGTGTATCTTGCTTGCGTGAATGTCAATGCTAAAAATACATATGGAGTTTACACAGGCTGGCAAACTTATGAATATTACTTTCAAGATGATAAATGGTACACAACTGGTTCAACTGGTTCATCTGGTTCAATCTATACCTGCACGCATGCCGCTCAGAGTAAAGATATTTATGTTATCAATAACGCCGCTAATCAGTTAAAAATTGTGCCGTAAGTGCGTTGAGTGTAAAAATGCCCAAAACTTTGTGCTTTATGCATACCTGTCGCACCGCGCACGACTTCGATGCGGTCGTAAAGTGCGGTATCGGTCAGCTGTTTGGTATCGTGCGGATTGTTGCCGCACATGGTGCAGACGGTCGAATTGACGCCGTCTTCGCTGATTTGAGCGATACTGAAGCCCCTGGATTGAAAGCGGGTTTGGAAACCCTGTTTGTACATATGCAGTCCTGTGGTGGTTTTCAATGCTTCTTCCAGCGTGGTCGCGCCCGAATCATCCATCTGTTTGCGTGTGATAACGCTGACGGATTGCGGCGTGTCTTTGGGCGCAAGCGGCAGGCCGGTAGCAGTGGACATGGTAAGTACGGTGTAGCCGTCGCGCGAAGCGATACTGCTTTGCTCGGTTACGGTACGGCGGACTGTTCGACATGTTCCGTCTGATCGGCGGTTTGGGCGGAAAGTTGCAGCGGGACGGCGGCAAGCAGATAGGCATAACGAATCGGATGGTTCATCGCAGCTCCTTCAAGTGGGGATGAAGAGGTTTTTATGGGAAAGGGGTCGTCTGAAAACCCAACGGCGGTTTTCAGACGACCCCTTTCTTTTACAGCAACGGCAACCGTTTCCTGTCTGTCAGAAGCAGGTCGGATAGATTGCCGAATATGATTTGGTTATTGTTTTTTAATTTTGCTACCGCAGACGGACTACATCTTCCACTTCAGGCTGAACACGGCATTTCGCGGTTCGCCGTAGAAGCTGCCGCTGTTGGCGGCACGGCTGTATTGGTTTTCGTAGTAGCGTTTGTCGGTCAGGTTGTTGACCGCCAGCCCCAGTTGCAGGTTTTTGCTTGGGCGGTATTGGACGTTGGTATTCCAAATGGTGTAGCCGCCTTGCTTGATGGAGCCGTAGGAGTTGGCGGTTTTACTGCTGCTCTTTAAGCCCAGTCCGACCGTCCATTTGCCGTCATCCACCGGCAGGATATAGCTGGTGTAGAGGCGGAACATATGCTTCGGCGTATGGCTGCTGAAGTTGTAGCCTTTTCGGCGCGATTCAACATTGTTACCGACGCTGTTGCGGTTGGTGCTGCGGTTGAAGGTGTAGCCTGCGTAAACCTGCCAACGGTCGGTCAGGCTGCCGGAAATTTCGGCGTCCAAACCGCGGCTGCTTTGATCCAGCGGTTCCCAATAAGGGTGCGGACGGGCATTGACGCGTTGGTTGTTGTTGTCTTTGTCGGTGCGGTAGAGGGCGACAGAAGTATTCAGACGGCCTTCGTTCCATTCGCCTTTCCAGCCGATTTCGTAGTTGCGCCCCATAATCGGCGGCAACAGGTTGTCGTTGTAGTCGCGGTTCATCGTTTGTTTGAAGATGGACGTGTAGGCGGCGTAAACGCTTTGTTTAGGCGTGATGTCGTAAGTGATGCCGGCATAGGGGATGAAGCGGTTGCGTTTGAGTGCGTAATACGTGCCTTCCGAGCTATCTTTGAGGTTTCTGTCCCAATAGAGGTTGCGGTGCCAGTTGGTGTAGCGTCCGCCGACGATGACGTGCAGTTTGTCGGTAGGATTGATGCGCGCGCCCAAACCGAAGGCGTGGGTGCGGTAGCTGCCGTTGCCGCCGCGTGCTTTGGCAGTATCGGCATCCCAATCGGGTTTGGCTTTTTCGCTGCCGTTGAACGCATCTGCGTTATATGTACTGCTGTCGTCGAACCAGCGGTTGCCCGTGTTCATCTTCTCTCTGGAATAGCTGTGCATGAAGAAGAGGTCGTGGCTTTGGCCGAAGGCGAAAATACGGCCGGTCAGGTTGTTTTGGAAAGTAAACTGGCGGCTGTCCGTGTCGTAGCGGTCGAAGCTGTAAGTTTTGCCCAAACCGTCTGCGCCTATGCCGTTGTCTGTACCGCCCAGCGTGTAATATTCTTTTGAGTTGTCGCTTTTGCGCCAGTCCAGCTTGCTGCTCAGTTTCCAGTTGTCGTTGAAATAATGTTCAAACTCGGCAAAGAGGTTGTGTTTTTTCAGACGGGCTTCGTTCCAATCTGCACCGAGATAGCGGCTGCGCTTCCATTCTTTGCCGTCTGCGCGCATAGGCAGGCCGTCGGGGTCGGGCGTTTTGGTTTGGTTGAGATAGCTCGCGCCCCAAGTGAGCTTGCTGTTGTCGCCGATGTCTTTGTCCATCACACCGTAAAGCAGGATGTCGCGGCCGCCGGATTGGTCTTGGAAGGTTTTGTTGCTGCCAACCGAACCGACAAAGCGCCCGCGCAGGCCGTGTTCCGGACTTAAAGCACCCGATGCGTCAAACGTGCCGCCCACTCTGCCCCATGTGTTGGCCGTCAAATCGGCGGAAAGCTGACGTTTGGAGGTCGGTTTCTTACGGACGGCGTTAATCGTGCCGCCCGGTTCGTTGTTTGCCTGCGTCAGCCCGGCCGCGCCGCGTACCACTTCGATGCGGTCGTACATCGCTATATCGGTCACGCTGGTCGGGTCGCCGGACGGGCCGCCCAAACCGAATCCGCCGGGCGAACCGATTTGAGTGGCAATGCCGTCTTCTTCAAGTTGCTCGATAAAATAGCCGCGCGACATGAAATGCGTGCGCCCGCCGCTTTTGAAGACGTTGACGCCCGTAGCGTTCTGCAACGCGCCTTCGAGGCTGGTCACGCCTTGGTCTTCAAGTTGTTTTTTGGTGATGACGCTGACGGATTGGGGAATTTCCCTCGGAGAAAGCACCAATCCCGTAGTCGAACGCATCGCGGATACGGTGTAGCTGTTTTGATTTTCGGTACGCAGGCTGCGGTTTTTGCCGACCACATTGACCTGATTTAATTCGACCTGCTGCACTTCTTCAGCGGCGTGAACGGCTTGCGGCAGAGCGGCAAGGCAGAACGCTAAGGTGCTGAGTTTGAAAAGGTTCTCTTTGTTTGTATTGTTCATTTGGTTGATTCCAGATAAAGCTGTTGTCGTAAAATGTTCATTTTTATTTGATATTTATAACCATAAAAACTATAAATATTCAAAGTATTATGTTTTTCAGACGACCTGCGTCAGATAAAACGGACGGATTTTATCAAATCCCGACGGATAAAAAAATGTTGCCGCCGGGCGGAATACCCAATGGCAACTGCTTATCCAAGGTTGCAAAGATAGATATAAGGAACTAGCTGAAAATTAGTTATAAAGAACTATAAATCATCTGTAAAAAATGGCAACCGTTTTTTCAGACGACCTCACGTTTTTTTCACATACTCTTGCCATAAGTCAAAATTCTGACCGGCGATAAAATACCCCTTCTTCTGTTTGGTGGAAGAGGGGGTATCTGCGTATCAGTCAGTTTTAGCTTCATTTTCTTGCGAACCGTGAAAAGGCGGATTGCCGTGTGGCTAGGCAGGTCGTCTGAAAACCGGTCAACGTCTGTTTGGCATCATTATCTTTTGTGTATCCTCTTCCTGTGGGGCATAAAGCCAAAGGTCGTCTGAAAACGGTTTTCGGACGACCTTTGAGTTATTTGCGGTTGGGGTTGATCCATTGCCATTGTTCGCGCAGGGTGTTTTCGAGGGCTTTTTGTTTTTCCTGCGGGCTGTTGAGGCCGTCGGTCAGGCGGTTGTAGTCGATGGTGATGGACGGGTTTTGTACCGTGCCTCTGATTTTGAGCGGAATGGGTTTGTTTTGCGGGTTCAGAGCATTGCGGATAAGCAGGTCTTCCGATAGCTCTTGGGTGCTGAGGTCGGTATAGCCGCTGCTGACAACGTGCAGGCTGTCGGAAAAGAGTTCGGTGTTGACATGGCGGCTGATGCCTTTGTCGATTTCGCTGTTGAGGACGAAATGGTGGAAAGGGGTTTTGGGCGGCGGGGTTTGTTGGGTGTTGTCTTTACTGATGATGCCGTTTTTGAGGATGTTGTCCATGTCGATACCGTGCCATGCGCCTTCGGAGATGTTGAGGGTCAGCATCCCGTTGAGGTTTTTGAGCATTTGCTCGCGGTTGTTGCCTTTGGTGGTCAGGTCGATGACGGCGTTGCCGTTGCCGCTGAAGCTGTGGAAACCGAACAGGTCTTGCAGCAAGGGTTGGATTTGTACGCTTTCTGCGTTTTGTTGGAGGTGGTAGGAGAGGGGGGTGGTGTTGGCTATACTGATGCCGCCCTCGGTACGGCCTCCGTAGAGTCCGGCTTTGAAGTTGCTCAGGGTAATATGTTCGTTATTGGCGGTCAGCCGGGTTTCGACGTTGTCCAATTGGAAGCCGGGCGTTTGGATATTGTTGACCTTGATGCTGGCTTCGATATCGGGGGTGTTGGCGTGATTGAGAAATTTCGGGTAGGGGTCGTCTGAACCGGCTTGAAAGTCTTCCAAGTAGGGGGTGAGGTTGAGTTTTTGCAGGGCGACGCCTGCTTCGAGTCTGGGTTTTTGCTCGGCTTGGGTTTGGTATTTTAAGCTCAAGGCAACGGGTTGGCGGTCGAATGTGCCTTTGAAGCTGCCTTGCCAGTTGCCGGAATCGGTCAGGCTGAAATTTCCGTCGAGCATGCTGATAAAGCGCGGTTGGGGTAGTCGGTTGACGGTGTCCTGCAGGGTGGTAATGCGCAGGCTGTCGGATTGCAATCCGGTTTTTTTCTGCCACAACATGGGGCCGCTGACGGTAAAGCTGGTTTGGCGCAGTTGGTTTTTGTATCTGCCGTTGAGATCGAAGCTGTCCAGGGTGATGACGCTCGGACGCAGATTGGTTTTGTCTAGTTTGAAGGAGCCGTCCCATTGGCTGTCGGGCGAGCCTGCGGTAAAGGCTCCGCTGACGGTATTGAGGCTGAGGTGGTTGTCTTTGAAGATGAGCAGGGGCGCTTGGGCGGTCAAGTGGAGGTTTTGTTGAACGCTGTCTGCGCGCAGGTTGATGTTGCTGACTTGCAGGGTGTGGTTTTGCGTTTGCCAGTCTAAGGCGCTGGTGATGTTGATTTTTACCGTGTTTTGGTCACGGCGGCTCTGCGCTTCAAAGCGGAGCTCGGGAATGTTCCAGTTTGCTGCGTTGGTTTGAAGCAGGCCGTTGCCGTTCCATTCGAGGGGGAACTGCGGGTTGCGGATATTGCCGCCGATTTTGAAACGGCGGCCGTCGGAATCTTCCGAACGGAGGTTGAGGCTGAAGTCTTCGATGGTGTACGGTGTGTTGTCGAGTTTCAGACGCAGGGTGCTGTTTTCTACGACGAGGCGGTTGAGCGTGGCCGTGTTGCGGGGCTGCTGCCAGAGGTCTTGCAGGCTCCATTTGCCGTTTTCGGCACGTTCGATTGAGACATCTGCGCCTTTAAGCACCCATTTTTCGATAATGGGTGTGTCGTTCCACAGGCTGCTCCAGCCGATTCCGATGTTGGTTTCTTTAATGTGGATGGCGGCTTGCGTGCTGTTGGGGTAGGAGATGACGACGTTTTTGAGGGTAAGGGTAGGGCGGGGGAACCAACTGCGCCGGATTTCGGGGCTGAAGCGGATGGTGCGTTGGGTTGATTGCAGGGCGGATTGGGTAAGGGTTTCGATGCGTTTGGGTGTGAAGAAGTTGTAAACCGATGCGTATAGTCCGGCTGCGGTGGCGATGACCGCTATGAGGCTGAAGATGAGGAGTTTCAGCCAGAATTTTCCGGAGTTTGGCAGAAGGTTCATGGGCTTTTATAAAAATTAAAGTATAAGAGTATAGCACATGCCTTTGGGATGGTTGGTGCGGCAGGACAGAGGGTTGTAAATGGGTATGAATGGTGGTTGCGGGTTTCAGACGACCTGATGGTTTGTTATGCCTTATAAATATGAATGTGGGCGGTTTGCACTTGTCCCTTTGTGTTGAGGTATCGTTTGGATAAAACGTGGCTATATAATGCAAGTTCTATTGGTATGAGGAGGGTATCGATGATTATCGTAATGCGCAAATGGTCGAGTGAGGAATCTGTTCAACGGGTGGTGGATACGATTCGCAGCCGTGGCTTGCGGGAACATATTTCGCGTGGCGAAGAAAGGACGATTATCGGCGCGCTGGGCGACGAGCGGGTCTTCCATTCCAATGAATTGGCGCGGCTGCCCGATGTGGAACGCGTGTTCCGGGTTTTGAACGATTGGAAAATCATCAGTCGGGAGGGGCAGCCTGAAGACAGCAAGATTTCGATACGGGGCGTGTTGTTTGGCGGTGAGAAGGTTTTGGATATTGCGGCGGATATCAATCGGATTGAGGATGCGGATGCGGGATTTGTCGATCCGTTTTATCTGTCGGCACGGCCTTATGCGGAAATGGACAATGGGAGCGAAAAGGCGAGAATCCAACTGATGCAGCAGGATATTCGGCGGCTTCATGAACAGGGAAAACCGATTTTGGTGCGTATCCGCGATGTGCGTCAGATTGATGAGGCTTTGAAGGCGCAGGCAGACGTTTTGTATCTGGGCGGAGAGCTGATGGGGAATCGGGTCTTGTTGGATGAAGTGGGTCGTCTGAATACGCCGGTAGTGTTGTGTAAAGATAAGCATCATCGGGTTGATGATTGGCTGGCGGCTGCCGAACACATCGCTTTACGCGGCAATCACCATATTATCTTAGGCGATGCGGGGACTTTGAGTTTCGAGCCGGAGCATGCTTATCGTTTGGATGTGGATGCGATTGTCAGGGTGCGGCAAACCTGTCATCTGCCGGTGATTGCGAACATCACGCGGTTGTGGCACAACGATATGCCGCAACATATCTTATATCGGTTGGCGCAGGCTGCCGGCGTCAATGGGATTGTCGGTTCCGGGGTGGATTGATATTTCAGTTTTTAACTGAATTTTGGCATAAAATGCTGTTGCGTTTATTGGGCGTATATCTGCCTTATTTTGTTATCGAATTTTCAAGGCGGTTTTTGGAGCCGGATAATGAGATGGTAGATATACCCTGTCTTACAGCGGGATTTTTATGGCGTTTGAGATATGGATATTGCTTAATCAGGCGTCAGGAATGGGTTATCAAAACCGTAGATAAAAAAAACCATTCATACCAAGGGAGAAGTATGAATGGCCAATACATTGCGGGAAAACGTCTTACTTGCTGCACCGCCCAAAAGGGATAAAAGAGCGGTGTGTGTCAGCGATTTGAATTCTAGCAGCATTAGTATTAAATGCTGTTAAGAAGTGAAATCTTTTGAATAAATTGCGCGAAAACTCCGATAGGCGTTAATTTATTGAGATAAGCGGTATTAAATTTGTTGTATTTTAAATTTCATATGTCATATTTTTACAACAACCATTTTAGAAGGTCGTCTGAAAAACTATTTTCAGACGACCTTTTTGTATACGGGACATACCAAGATGCGTAGCAATGGCATTTTAATCCCATCGGGCAAAATGCCACTATTGCCGCTATCCGTCGATTTGCCCGCTGTTGGTAGGAAGGAAGTGGGTGCAGAACCGCCATTCGTGTACTGCTTGATCGTCAATATAGGCGTTCGGTTTGGGTAAAAATGCTTGGAAACATTCCGATATGCCCAATTCTTCTGCGCTGCGACGGGCGTAGTCGGCCCCACCGCTGCTCCAGAGGTAAAGCATATGTCCGTTTCCATGCAGGCGGCGGACTTGGCGGATGACTTCGGGCATGGGAATGCGCGTACAGCCTACGCTTCTGACAAGGGTGTCGTCCACATCAATGAAAATAACGGAAGGTCTGCTCATCAGTTTGATTGCTTCAAAATGGGTGGGTTGATGTCAAAAAGGTCGTCTGAAAAACCTTTTCATATTTTCTATCGTTGTTTTGTTCAATTAATGCTTTTTTGTTAAAACGGGTTTATTGGTTCTCCCGTATCCATTTTTCCCAACGCTCGAACAGGGCGGGTTGCAGGGCGGCGATGACGGAGCGTTTGAAAACGTGTTCGCCGCTCCAGAAGTCGTCGCCTTCCAAAGTGGACAGGTTGCCGCCTGCTTCTTCGAAAATCAACGCGCCGGCGGCGTAGTCCCACAGTTTTTGCCCGCCGTGGACGTAAACGTCGTAGCGTCCGCTGGCGAGGTAGCACCAGTCGAGCGTGCTGCTGCCCATGCTGCGGATGGTGCCGAAGGGGGCGAGCGTGCTCATGCGGCTGGTGAGTTTGCCGGAGCGCAGGTATTTGATTTCGACGCCTGCGATGGCTTCGCTGAGTTTTTTATCGACGGTGCGCAGGGGCAGTGGTGTGCCGTTAAGGTATGCGCCTTTGCCGCGTTCGGCGTAGAAGCATTCGCCGCTGACGGGGTTGTAGATGATGCCGAGCTCGGCGCGGCCGTTTTTGACGAAGGCGACGGAAACGGCGAAATGGGGCAGTCCGTTGACGAAGTTGTTGGTGCCGTCTATGGGGTCGACGACCCACAGCCCGTCGGTATGCGCGTGCAGTTTCCAAAGGGTGGTTTGTTCTTGTACGCTCATTTCTTCGCCGAGCATGGGGCTGTCGATCAACAAGGGCAGGGCGGCGGCGAAGGCGGTTTGGGCGGCAAGGTCGGCTTCGCTGAGCATGGAGCCGTCTTCTTTGCGGTGCGACGGGGTATTCAGGAAGCGCGGCATGACTTCGGTTTGCGCGATGTGCCGGACGACTTTTTGCAATCGGTGTAACACTTTTTGTCCTTGTTTTTGCGGTTGGGGTGCGAAATCGTATAATCGCGTTATTATATCCGTTTTCACTTGAAGAACCATGTCCAGATTTTATCTGCCTGATGCTTTATATGCGGGGCAAGTCGTTGAACTGCCTGATAATGTTGTGCGTCATTTGAATGTTTTGCGCGTGCGCTGCGGGGAGGAGGTCGTTTTGTTTAACGGCAACGGCAGGGCATATCCCGCGCGTTTGGATGTTTTGGAGAAACGCCGCGCCTGTGCGGAAGTGTTGCGCGAGGAGGAGACGGACAATGAGTCGCCGCTGAAAATCACGCTGGTGCAGTCGGTATCGAGCGGCGAACGTATGGATTTTACTTTGCAGAAAAGCGTGGAGCTGGGCGTGATAGCAATTCAGCCGGTGATCAGCGAACGCTGCGTCGTGCGCCTGAGCGGCGAGCGGGCGGACAAACGGGTGGCGCGTTGGCAGGAAATTGTGGTGTCTGCCTGCGAACAAAGCGGCAGGAATATTGTGCCGGAGGTACGCCCGCTGCTGCCTTACCGCGAGGCTTTGAAACAGATGTCGTCTGAAACGACCAAGCTGTTGATGAGTTTGAACCGCGCCCAAAGTTTGCGTGCCGTCAAGCCGTTTTCAGACGACCTGATTTTTATGGTGGGGCCGGAAGGCGGCTGGACGGACGAGGAGGAGCGGTTGGCGTTTGAGGCGGGATTTCAGTCGGTAACGCTGGGCAAGCGGGTTTTGCGGACGGAAACCGCTTCTCTGGCGGCGATTGCGGCGATGCAGACGCTTTGGGGGGATTTTGTGTAACCGAGGTCGTCTGAAAATGGGATGGGAAACTTAAATCCCTAGATGGTTTGAAAAGTCAGTTTCATTAAAATCATGGGCTTATATAGTGGATTAAATTTAAATCAGGACAAGGCGACGAAGCCGCAGACAGTACAGATAGTACGGCAAGGCGAGGCAACGCCGTACTGGTTTAAAGTTAATCCACTATATTTGTTTTTCAAGCCATTGCCCGCTTTACCTGTTTTACGCCCTCGCGGCGTTGGGCAATTCATCCGTTTTCGCTTACAATAGCCGATTATCCGAATCAACGCTCAAAGGCCTTCACATGCAATACGCCAAAATTTTAGGTACCGGCAGCTATCTTCCCGCCAACCGCGTCAGCAACGACGATTTGGCGAAAAAAGTCGATACGTCCGACGAGTGGATTACCACCCGTACCGGCATCAAGTTCCGCCATATTGCAGACGAAGGCGAAAAAACCAGCGACCTCGCCGCCGAAGCATCGCGCCGCGCGCTGGTTGCAGCGGGTGTCGCTGCCGATGAAATCGATTTGATTATCGTGGCGACCGCCACCCCCGATATGCAGTTCCCGTCCACTGCGACCATCGTCCAACAAAAGCTCGGTATAGAAAACGGTTGCCCCGCATTTGACGTACAGGCGGTCTGCGCGGGCTTTATGTACGCCCTGTCCACTGCCAACGCCTACATCAAAAGTGGCATGGCGAAAAAGGCTTTGGTCATCGGCGCGGAAACGTTCAGCCGCATCGTGGATTGGAACGACCGCACGACCTGCGTTTTGTTTGGTGACGGCGCAGGCGCGGTAGTATTGGGTGCGTCCGACGAAGCGGGCATCATCCACAGCAAACTCAAAGCCGACGGCAACTACCTCGACCTGCTCAACGTGCCCGGTCAAATCGCCAACGGACAAGTTTGCGGCTCGCCCTACATTACGATGGATGGGCCGGGCGTGTTCAAATTCGCGGTCAAAATGCTCGCAAAAATCGCCGACGAAGTCATCAGCGAGGCAGGTTATACCCCCGATCAAATCGACTGGCTCGTGCCGCACCAAGCCAACAAACGCATCATCGACTCCACCGCCAAACACTTGGGTCTGGACATGGAAAAAGTCATCCTGACCGTACAGGAACACGGCAACACATCCGCTGCTTCCATCCCGCTCGCGCTGGACGCCGGTATTCAAAACGGTCAAATCAAGCGCGGACAAAACCTGCTGCTCGAAGGTATAGGCGGCGGCTTCGCGTGGGGTGCGGTGTTGGTAAAATACTGATTTTTTGTTTGTTTCAAACTTAAAAGGTCGTCTGAAATTTCGTCGGTGTGGTTTCAGACGACCTTTTTGATAGGGAAGCTGGGATTCGTATGTTGAGGGATAGGCTAGTTGTTTAAAGTGTAGAAGATTCAGGGTGGTAGTTGAAAAGTATAGTGGATTAACTTTAAACTAGGACGGCGTTACCTCGCCTTAGCTCAAAGAGAACGATTCTCTAAGGTGCTGAAGCACCAAGTGAATCGGTTCCGTACTATCTGTACTGTCTGCGGCTTCGTCGCCTTGTCCTGATTTAAATTTAATCCACTATATGCTAGGCAGAGGGGGAAGGGCGCTGTCTCTGTCGAGCATTGAAAATAGGTCGTCTGAAAATGTGTCGTTGCTTCAAACCGACACCGTTTCAGACGACCTTTTATTTATTATGGTTAAAATCCACATGGATTATGATAAATTGGTATAATTTCAAAACTGATTATCCAATACATTTTTTTCTTAATATAAAAATAAAATGAACCATAATAAACATTACGGGACAATCGCCCATTGGTTCGGGGAAATGAGCCGCGGCTCCATTATTTGCGACGAATCTTCGCAACGCATCTTTGCCAACCGCCAATCCCTCCACCCCGATTATCAAGAACCTGAAACCGGACACCGTGTCAGCTTTCAAATAGAAACGGAAAACAACCGCGCCGTCGCAAGGGATGTCGAGCGCGTCAATCCGGGTTATAAAAACAATGACAGCGCGGTCATTACGCTGACCGACTGGGATTGGTCGAAGAATGGTGGTTATGGAATGGATGTTTCAAACGAAGGGCAGCCGGTCTTTGTGCTGGGACAGTTTCTTGCCGACCAAACCCGTACGCCTAGGGCGGGCGACCGCCTTGAAGGCACGCTCCGCCGCCATCCCAACGGACAATGGCTGCTGGTCAATGCCGTTATCCGCAGTACGCCTGAGTCCGAACCCGAGCCTGAATCGATACACGCTGCGCCCGCCCAAAAAGCGCAAGGTCAAACCGTACACTTTTTCCGTCCGGAGCACGGTCCTAAAGTTGAAGTCAAAATCGAGCAGCCGTTGGTTGCCGAAACCCGCTATCCCGCTCCAAAATCCGCTCAAAAGAATCTGTTGCCGCCCAATCAGGTCATGAGCGGTACGATTACCACATGGGACGATGCCAAAGGCTACGGCTTCATCCGTTTCGGCGACGAATCCCAAAATATTTTCTTCCATATCAGCGCGTACCATTACAATACCTGCCGTCCGCAAACAGGGCAGCGCGTCAGTTTCTACTGCAACCGCCCGATAGAAGGCAACCGCCAACAAGCCGTCAAGGTTGTCCGGCTTGGCGACGAAGCATTCCTGTTTGACGAATTGCCACCCGACTACAACAGGCTCAATATCGATATGCAGGCACTCCTGATCAACAGCGTCATTGCCGTCGTTTTCCTGACCGTTGTCGCCGTACTTTCCAATAAACTGTTTTTCATTTACGTCCTTATCAGTATCGCCGCCTTCATCCTCTATCAACAGGACAAGCAGACGGCGATGGAGTCCGCGCGCAAAATCAGACGTAAAAACGAATACCAAAACCGTATCCCAGAAAACAAACTGCACGCATTCAGCCTGCTGGGCGGCTGGCCCGGCGCATTGGTTGCGCGCGCCGCGTTCCGCCACAAAACCAAGAAAGTTCCTTTTGTTCAGATTTTCTGGCTGACAGTGGCAATAAATGTTGCCATTACCTATGCCCTGCTGATACATTACGCCGATAATCCTCTGACGAATTTTCTGAAAAACTAAACTGAAACAAAGGAATATCATGTCTTTTGCATTTTTCTTCCCCGGTCAGGGTTCGCAAAGCCTCAATATGATGGACGGTTTCGCAGGACAATCAGTCGTAAAAAACACCTTCGACGAAGCTTCTGCCGTCTTGGGTCAAGATTTGTGGGCGATGATTAACGGTACGGACGCCGACCTCATCGGGCAGACCGTGAATACGCAGCCCATTATGCTGGCTGCCGGTGTTGCCGTTTACCGTGCCTATCTTGAAGCGGGCGGCAAAACGCCAGCCGTCGTTGCCGGCCACAGCCTCGGCGAATACACCGCACTTGTTGCTGCCGGTGCATTGGATTTTGCGGATGCAGTCAAACTCGTCCGACTGCGCGCCGAACTGATGCAGTCTGCCGTACCGCAAGGCGTAGGTGCGATGGCGGCGATCCTCGGCTTGGAAGATGAACAGGTTAAAGCCATTTGTGCAGAAGCCGCGCAAGGCGAAGTGGTCGAAGCCGTCAACTTCAATTCACCCGGACAAGTCGTGATTGCGGGCAATGCCGCCGCCGTCGAGCGCGCCATGAACGCCGCCAAAGAAGCGGGAGCCAAACGCGCTCTGCCGCTGCCTGTATCCGTTCCTTCGCATTGTAGCCTGATGAAGCCTGCTGCGGAAAAACTTGCCGAAGCGCTCAAAACCGTCGAAATCAGACAGCCGCAAATCCGCGTCATCCATAATGCCGATGTTGCCGCTTACGACGATGTAGAGAAAATTAAAGACGCGCTTGTCCGCCAGCTTTACAGTCCTGTACGCTGGACGGAAACCGTCAACGCACTCGTTGCAGAAGATATTACTGAATCCGCCGAATGCGGACCGGGCAAAGTGTTGGCAGGTTTGGCAAAACGCATCAACAAAGAAGCCGCGTGCAGCGCTTTGACCAATTCCGAACAAGTCGCTGCCTTTATCGAAGCACATTAAACTTGCCGCCTTGTCTGTTTCAGACGACCTTTCTTAATGAAAGGTCGTTTTTTTATGTCTGTTGGTTGCGTTTTAATAGGGAAGGGAAAGGCAATAGGGGATGTTTTCCATTCCAGTCCACTATCAATTTATTTTGAACATTTAAGGTCGTCTGAAAAAACTTTACAGAAATAAAAATCGTTATTCATTTAAAAACAGCAATTTCGTCGCATCGGTAACTTCGTTGCGATATAATCATAGACTTTACCAATCCGACAGATTGATAAAATATTCAATCTGCATTAATCCGGAACACCGAGCCAATGATAGAAAAACTGACCTTCGGCCTGTTTACCCAAGAAGATTCGCGCAGTTTCATGCGCTTGATGGCTTACATCCGCCCTTATAAAACACGCATCATCTTTGCTTTAATTGCTATCTTCGGCGTTGCCGCCACCGAAAGCTATCTCGCCGCCTTTATTGCCCCGCTGGTCAACCAAGGCTTCGCCCCGCCTTCTGCGCCGCCCGAACTCAACACCGCAGGCGGCATCGTCGCCACGCTGCAAAACTGGAAAGATCAATTTACCTACCTGATTTGGGGGACGCCCAATAAAGTCTGGGTTGTGCCGGTATTTTTTATCTTTTTGGTCATCATTCGAGGCATCAGCCGCTTTGTCAGCACATATCTGCTGACTTGGGTTTCCGTCATGGCAATCAGCCATCTGCGCCGCGATATGTTTGCCAAGATGCTGCAACTCTCTTCCAAATTCCATCAGGAAACTCCGTCCGGCACAGTTTTGATGAACATGGTGCAAATGGCGGAATCATCCATCAGCAACGCCAGTAATGTCTTTATCGTTTTGACCCGCGATACCATGATTGTCATCGGTTTGGTCTGCGTTCTACTGTATTTGAACTGGCAGCTCAGTCTGATTGTCGCCCTGATGTTCCCGCTGTTGTCTTTGTTGTCCCGTTATTACCGCAACCGTCTGAAAGACATCATTGCCAGCGCGCAGCAAAGTATCGGTACGCTGAACAACGTCGTTAACGAAGTCCACCAAGGACACCGCGTGGTCAAACTCTTTGGCGGTCAGAAGAAAGCGTCTGAACGCTTTGCCGAAGTCAATGACACCATCGTCCGTCTCGGTAAAAAAATCACGCAAGCCAGCGCGGCGCGTTCTCCGTTCAGCGAACTGATTGCGTCATTTGCTTTGGCCGTCGTCATCTTTATTGCCCTTTGGCAGAGTCAGCAAGGCTATACCACCATCGGCGAATTTATGGCGTTTATCGTTGCCATGCTGCAAATGCTCGGTCCGATCAAAAACTTGGCGAACATCAGCATCCCCATGCAGACCATGTTTATCGCTTCGGATGCGGTTTGTCAGTTCCTTGATACCGAACCTGAGCAAGACAAGGGCACCAAACATCTGAAAAACGTTTCAGGTCGTCTGAAATTCGAAAACGTCGATGTCCGCTACCACGAAGACGGTAAAAAAGCCTTGGATGGATTCAATCTCAACATCCGCCAAGGGGAACGCGTTGCTTTGGTCGGACGTTCAGGCAGCGGCAAATCCACGGTCGTCAACCTGCTTCCGCGTTTTGTCGAACCAAGCTCCGGCGCGGTTTATTTGGATGATGCCAACATCGAAGACATCAAACTCGACAATCTGCGCTCCCAATTCGCCCTTGTTTCCCAAGATGTTTTCCTGTTTGACGACACTCTTTTGGAAAACGTTCGTTACAGCCGTCCCGATGCAACTGAAGAAGAAGTATTGGCAGCCCTCAAAGCCGCGAATTTGCAAGACTTGGTTGAAAGCTCGCCATACGGCTTGAACCAGCCGATAGGCGCAAACGGCAACCAACTCTCCGGCGGTCAGCGTCAACGTGTCGCCATTGCCCGCGCCATTTTGAAAGATGCTCCCATCCTGCTTTTGGACGAAGCCACCAGCGCGCTGGACAACGAATCCGAACGCCTCGTCCAACAAGCCCTCGAACGCCTGATGGAAAACCGCACCAGCATCATCGTCGCCCACCGCCTGACCACTGTCGAACAAGCCGACCGCATCATCGTTATGGATGAAGGCCATATTGTCGAACAAGGCACGCATAGTGAGCTGATGGCTCAAAACGGCTATTACTCCATGTTGCGCAATATGCCTAAGCAGGTGGCAGGTTGATTTTCAGACGACCTGTCAGTCAGTTGAAGGACGATTTATTTAAGAGGTCGTCTGAAAACACCGAGCTGCAAGACAAGGAAGGCTGCCGAACAGACAGAAAGGAACTATCCGCATGAATCATCAAGCCCAGTCCCCCACCGTCTCCGTGATGATCCCTTACTACAACTGTAAGGAATACATTGTAGAAACCATCCAGTCCGTCCTTAGCCAAAGCCATCAGAATTTTGAAATCATCATTGTTGATGACGGCTCCGACCCGGAACACGCCGATTATTTGAGGGAGTTTCTGGCGGACAAGCCCGCAATACGTTACGCCGTACAAAACAATCAAGGCGTTGCCGCCGCCCGAAATCATGCGGCGAGGCTGGCGGGGGGCAAATACTTCCTGTTTCTCGATTCAGACGACCTCATCCTGCCGGATTACATCGAAAAATGCGTCACGGTTTTGGAAAACAATCCCGACTGCAAGCTGGTGTATCCGTTGGCGGAATATTTCGATGCGCAAGAAGGTTTGTGGAATCTGCCGGATTATGACGGTTTGGAAAGCCTTTTGATGGGCAACCGTTTTCCTTCATCCGTCTCCATGCACCGCGCCGAAGATTTTGCCGCATTGGGTGGATTTGATGAAAACCTGACGACACACGAAGACTGGGATTTTTGGATACGCCTCTTAAGCAACGGCGGAACCGTTATCCGTATTCCGGAAGTGTTGTTCCGCTACCGCAAACGCCGTGACGGGTCATCGCTGATTAACCGCTTAGAGCAAAATCCTGATTTAAACCGCGAAGACTGGCAAAAAGTCTACGAGAAAAACCGCGCGCTGTTTATGCAACATCATTTGGGATATTCCGACTGTATTCAAAAAATATCCTTACTAGAACAACAAATCCAATCTTTATCCGAGCTAAACCTTCAATTGCGAGAAGACAATACCAATATGCAAAATCAAAACCAAGAATTGCAGCATGTAATGGCAAAACTGCTGCAACAAACCGAACTGTCTGCCAAGCAGACTGAGTCTCTGCAACAGCAAATCGATATGTTGATGCAGTTGATGGTGCGCAGCCAGGCAGCAGAAGAGCAATCGAAAGAACAAGAAAAACAAATCGAACTGCTGAAAAAACAAATCGATACCTTGCAGCAGGAAAAACAGTCGCTCGAACACACCATCAATACCTTGAACGAAAACAGACAATCCTTCGAGCAAGCCATACACGGACTCAATGAAAACCGTGCTTTATTAGAACAGCACATCCGTCAGGAAAGCCAACGATTGGCAAAATACAAAGGGTTGTGGACGGTTAAGGTATTCAAGCCGTTCGTTAAAACCGAACAGGCCATCAGCTCTGCCAACCGCTACCGCAAAGGCTTCCGTCTTTTGGTGCGCGAGAAGGGCAGTATCGGCAAGGCATATCAGTTTTTACGCCGCCATTACAAGCAAACCCATTCGATTAAAAGCGTGAAACAGCTTTTAAAAATGGTCGGTTCTTCGCCTGTTGTTGCACAGGAAATTCTTGGTGTTCAGGCAGACCCGATTCCGCAAACGTTTATCCAGCGACTGACCAAACATGCTGCCGACACGCTTGCACCCAAAGTTGCCATCATTGCCGAACTCAGTATTCCGCAATGCAAAAAATATCGCGTTATCCAAAAGCAGGAAATGCTTGAGGAGCTGGGCATTCCTTGTTCCGTAACTTCATGGACGGACAGCAACGAAGCCAAGAAACAGATTTCTTTGGCAAGTTTGGTGATTTTCTACCGCGTTCCCGGTTTTGACAGCGTGATGGATTTAATTGCGGAATGCCGTCGTCTGAATATCAAAACATTATGGGATGTCGATGATTTGATTTTTGACGAAGATGTCCTGAAAACCAGCAGTACCATCAATTCGCTTGAACCGGCAGAAAGAGAAGGCGTGATTAACGGCGCGAAACTTTACCGTCAAGCCATGTTGGCGTGCGACGAAGGCATCGCTTCGACTTCGGGGCTGGCAAAAGCCATGAAGGAAGCAGGTTTGGAGACCGTTTATGTGGTTGAAAACGCGTTGGATGATGAAACACTGGCAGCGGCACGCAGCATCGAAGGTCGTCTGAAAAAACAAGAAGACGGCTTGATTCGGATTATTTACGGTTCGGGCACCAAAACACACAACATCGACTTTTTGGAAGCCGCTCCCGCGCTTGCCAACATATTGAAAGAAAATCCGAATGTCAGGTTCAGAATCATCGGCTATTTGGAGCTGCCCGAATATTTCGATGATGTACAAAGCCAAATCGAGCGTATTCCGTTTTGCAACTATACGGAATACCTGACTTATTTGTCCGAATGCGACATCAGCATCGCGCCTTTGGAAAACTTCGTTTTCAACGATGCCAAGAGCAATATCAAATACCTTGAGGCATCGATTGCCAAAGTGGCATCCGTATGTTCGCCAAGGGCGGCTTTCGCAGATGTGATTGTCAACGGCGAAAACGGCTTTCTGGCAGACAGCGAACAGCAATGGCATGAAGCGTTCGCTACCCTGATTCAAAATCCCGAACTGCGCGACAGTATGGCGCAGGCGGCATACCGTACGGTTACGGAAACATACAGCCCGCAAGCCATCGGCAGCACGCAGCTTGCACCCGCCGTCCGTTTTGAATCTGCCGCAAAAGGGAAAACCAAAGTCTTATCGTTTAATGTTTACTATCATCCGCAATCGTTTGGCGGGGCGACCATTGTTGCCGAGCAACTGAACAAACTGCTTGCCGATGAAGAAGCCTACGAAATATATGCGGTAACGACCTTGCCGATGAAGAGCTGGCTGCCGCCGTACAGCGTCATCCGTTACGAATACGGCAAAGTGACCGTTTTCGGCGTTGCCGTTCCTTCAGAAGATGCGGCCGCCCACGAAAACCCGCGTTTTGATGAAGCCTTAAAAGATATCATCAAACTCGTACAGCCCGACATCGCCCATATCCACTGCATTCAAAGCATGGGCGTCGGCATGGTCGATATTTGTCGGGAAGCTGGTGTCAAAACCCTCGTTACCCTGCATGACGCCTGGTGGATTTGTCCGAACCAGTTCATGCTTGACGAAAATGAAGTCTTCCGCGAACAATGGAATACCGAAGACGAACGGAGCAAAACCATAGCCCGCGCCCTGTCGAAAATCGATATGTTGCTTGCGCCCAGCAAATATTTTGCCGAGCTGCATGAAAGAACTTTGGGTAGGAACGTCCTCGTCAACAAAAACGGCGTTACCCGCCCCTTGGGTCAAGTATCCAAACGGAAAAAAGACGTTATCCGCTTCGGCTATGTCGGCGGAAAAACCAAAATCAAAGGCGTTCATCTGATTTTGGAAGCCTTCAGGAAACACCGTTTCCCCAATACCGAACTGGTTGTTGTGGACAATATGCTCAACGTCGGCGCACGTTCGTTCTTTGACAGTGATTTCGACGGCGTGGAACGCTTCCGCATCGAACCTGCTTACAGCCAAGATACTATCGACCATTTCTTCTCGGAAATCGATGTTTTGCTGTTCCCGACACAATGGAAAGAAAGTTTCGGTCTGACGGTCAGGGAAGCAGTATTGCGTGATGTTTGGGTAATCGCCACGGATGCAGGCGGTGTGTCCGAAGACATTATCGACGGCGAAAACGGCACGGTCATTCCGTTTGACAGCGGCGTGGAAGAATTGAGCCGCGCCATTGCCGAAGTTTGCGAACGCTATCAAGCAATGGACGACGGCGCAGTCATTGAACTGCCGAAAAGCCATATTCGGACTTTTGTGGAACAAAAAGACGAATTGGCAGGCCTATATCAAGAAATACTGTCGAACCAAGCAGATTGATGTTTTCAGACGACCCTTTCGATGACCAAAGGGTCGTCTGAAAACACAGCCCCCATCGATTAACCGCATTACACCCGAATCATGAATAAAAACATCATCCTTGCTGTTCCCTATATGTACGAACTCGACAAGTGCATCGAAAAAAACCTGCGTTTTTTGGGGTTCGACGTCGTCAACCTTTGTTACGACGACAGGGATTCTTTTTATCCCAATATGGCAAGCAGGGTGAAAAACCTGTATTACAAATATATTGCCAAAGACGGCGACTACAAAAAAGTTTTGAAATATAGCCGCTATCGGGATGACATTGCACGCAAGCTGGGTTCGTTAAACGGAAAAAAAGCGGATTACGCCCTGTGTATCCGCGCCAATATCTATCCTAAAGAAATCATTGCCGCCATTCGTGCGCACAGCGAAATATGTGTCAATTACCAATGGGACGGCATCGGGAGGTTCCCCGATATCTTGGAATATTTGGACTATTTCGATCAATGCTGGGTTTTCGACCCGCAAGATATTAAGCAGTATCCGGAATGCGGTTTCAAAGCCACGACCAACTTCTACTTCGATTTGCCTGTTCCCGAATTGCCGTCAAACGACGGCCTCTACTTCCTTGGTGGCTACGAATTGAGGAGGGAAGGGCAGACCAAGCATTTCATCAGCGAAGCGGAACGCCTCGGGCTGCCTTTGGATTTCCATATTTATTGCAAAGACGACCGTGCCGAAAAAGCCTTCGGCACAAAAGGCATCACATATCTCGACCGCAGCAGCATCCTGAGTTTTGAAAACAATTTAAGCAAGGTACAAAGCTGCGGGGCAGTGGTCGATTTTGCCCAGTTTGACCATTACGGTTTGTCGTTCCGCATTTTCGATGCCCTGCGATTCGATAAAAAACTGATTACGACCAACCAAAGCATACGCGACACCGACCTTTATCATCCTAACAATGTGTTTTTATGGGATGGCGGCAGCTTGGACGAATTGCCTGATTTCTTGGCGCGTCCGTATCAGCCGGTCAGTCCGGATATCAAAGAAAAATATTCGTTTACCCAATGGCTCAACCGTATGCTCGGTATCGGCAATTAATGAAGGCGAACCTGTGCCGCAGCCGTTTTAAGAATTTCATCATTGCCTGATTGTATAGTGGTTTAAAGTTAATCCACTATATTTTCAGACGACCCTTCCTCTTTACCGCACGACGATTATGAAAAAGAAAACCGTTATCCTGGCTATGCCGGAGCTGTTTAAAATCCACGAGCTCATTATTGAGAATCTGGAAAAATGCGGCTTCGACGTACTGTCCCTGACTTACGAAGAAAAAGAATTCAAATACAAAAGCATCTTCCAACGTATGCAGAAAATCTGGTACCGCAACGTCCTCGGACGAATGGATTTCAAGAAACGGGTGATGTTCCGTTTGGTGGAAGAGCGGCTGGAAGCGTTGTTGGAAAAATATCCCGAGCAGGCGGATTATTGTTTCATGATTTGGCTGGGCGCGTATCCGAAAGAGTTTATTTCCAAGCTGCGCAACCACGCCAAACTGATGGTCTATTACAATTGGGAAGCGCTGACTTTCTTGAAAGAAGATTTTGAAAATATTGAATTTTTCGATAAATTTTATTTCTTCGATCCGTTTGATCAAAACAAGTTGCCCGAATACGACCATGTATTGCATCCGACCACAAGTTTCTATTTCGACAGCTTCACGTCGTCTGAAAAAACCGAAAACAAAATCCTCTTTATCGGATCGTACGCAGAAGACCGCAACAGCGACATCCGCGCATTCTGTGACGCCGCACGCGCCATCGGTTTGGATATCGACTTCCGTCTGGCGAGCAAGAAAATTGCCGAAGAGCAAGCCGCACTGGGCATCCCCGAAGTACAGTTCTTCTCGTTTGCCAACGCGTTGTCTTACCGCCAGAATTTAGAAGAAGCCGCCAAATCCTCCGTATTGGTCGACTTCCTCAACCGCAAGCATTACGGCTTGTCTTTGCGGATTTTTGAGGCCATCGGTTTGGATAAAAAACTGATTACCACCAATCCGACCATCGTACATTACGATTTTTACCATCCCGACAATATGTTCTACTGGAACGGCAGCAATCTCGACGAACTCAAAGACTTCCTGACCCGACCGTTCGTCCCCATCGCGCCGGAATTGAAACGCAAATACAGCTTCAGCAACTGGATAAACTGCGCATTCGATATCGAGCCGAACATACCGATCGGGCTGCCGCATATCGACAGGGATGCTATTAAACAGATGTAGCGGAGAAGCAGATTTGCGGGATAGGCGGTACAAATAAAAGGGAAAATATTCACTGAGTGCTTCGGCACTTTCAAAGTCTATTCACAATAAACGATGCAGCGCGGACGCCGACTGTTCAAACACAGGCGGTTTGTCCGTTAAAAGACATCTTTCACATCGAGAATGTACGGTTTGCCGTACCTTCTCCCACTTGCCGTTTCCCGAATCTGAAACCTATCCTGTTTTCAAAGGTCAGTTTGAACAGGGCAACAAGATATTTATTCATCTGTATAACAATAATAAGTTGATGATTTTAAAATCAATAGGAGGACACACACCATGTCTCGGAAACCTATTATCCTATTAGGCATGTACCAAGTTAACGACATTTATAAATTGCTTATCCAAAATTTAGAAAAACAAGGATTTCAAGTTGTCGATATCAGCTACAACCATATCGCGCCCCCCTTCAAATATTCGTCTTTAAAAATGAGGCTGGGGGCATTCTGGTGCAAAAAAGTCCTGAAGCAGAAGAAGAAAAAAGAAATTTTGAGGAAAAAAGCCCGGCTTCGGCATTTCACGAAAATTTATCAAGAAATGATGGAGAAAATAAAAACATACGAGTATTTCGATTACGCATTGTTTTTAAACGGACAAATCTATCCGAAGTATCTGCTGGAACAGGTCAAGCGAAAAACCGAAAAGCTGATGGTGGCCTACCAATGGGACGGGTTGGACAGATTTCCCAAAATATGGGAGAGCATCGATATTTTCGACAAAGTGTATGCCTTCGATCCTGAAGATAACCGGAAATATCGCGATAAAGTCATTCCCGCCGCCAATTTTTATTTTGAAGTAGACCAACCAACCGATACCGACAACCGCTACGATTTTTATTTTCTGGGATCGCATGTTCCCGATCTTGGCAGGGACAAAGCCATTTCGACTTTTTCCGAATATGCTGAAAAGAAAGGCTGGAAAATCGATTTCACGATATTCCATGTCAACGACGGCAGTTTGAACGAACATTCCGATGTTTATCCCGACAGTATCAAAGCGACGGCAGAGCCGCTCACGTTCGAGGACAACATCAAACGCGAAATGCAAAGCCGCGTCTTGCTGGATTTTAAAGCGGCGGTGCATACGGGTTTATCGTTTCGGACAATCGAGTCGGTCGGCTATCGGAAAAAGCTCATTACCACCAATGCCGAAGTTGCCAAATACGATTTTTATCATCCCGACAATATCTATATTTGGGACGGTAAAACCTTTGACGGCATGGAAGCGTTTCTCGACAAACCCTATCGCGAGCTGCCGCCCGAAATCTACCAAAAATACAGCTTCGACAACTGGTTGAGATACATATTGGATCTGCCTCCGTATCAAGAAATCACGTTACCCGAGTAAGCCTCTTCGAGGTCGTCTGAAAGCCTTTGATGTTTTCAGACGACCTCAAAAATTAGATTCATCACACTATTTATGCTATAAGGTCGTCTGAAATTAACAGACTCCATTCCCAAAACAAGGAAGTAAACATGAGCACACAAGATTTAAGCGGCAAAGTCGCATTGGTAACAGGCGCATCGCGCGGTATCGGCGCGGCGATTGCCGACACACTGGCGGCGGCGGGTGCCAAAGTCATCGGCACGGCGACCAGCGAAAGCGGCGCGGCAGCAATTAGCGAGCGTCTGGCGCAATGGGGCGGCGAAGGCCATGCATTGAATTCCGCCGAACCCGAAACCATCGAAAACCTGATCGCCGACATCGAAAAAGCGTTCGGCAAGCTGGATATTCTGGTCAACAACGCCGGCATCACCCGCGACAACCTCCTGATGCGTATGAAAGAAGAAGAGTGGGACGACATCATGCAGGTTAACCTCAAATCCGTGTTCCGCGCCTCTAAAGCCGTATTGCGCGGCATGATGAAGCAGCGCGCCGGCCGCATCATCAACATCACATCCGTCGTCGGCGTGATGGGCAATGCCGGTCAGACCAACTATGCCGCGGCAAAAGCAGGCTTGATCGGTTTCTCCAAATCCATGGCGCGAGAAGTCGGCAGCCGCGGCATTACCGTCAACTGCGTCGCCCCCGGCTTTATCGACACCGACATGACCCGTGCGCTGCCTGAAGAAACCCGCAAAACCTTCGAAGCGCAAACTTCGCTGGGCAGATTTGGCGAAGCGCAGGACATCGCCGATGCGGTATTGTTCCTTGCTTCCGACCAAGCGAAATACATCACCGGTCAAACGCTGCACGTCAACGGCGGGATGTTGATGCCTTGATTCGGCTGGGAAAATAAAGAAGGTCGTCTGAAAACGGATTTCAGACGACCTTTTTGTTTTGCCGTTTGGATCAAAAGGCTGGGATAAACAGTTTAACCTTTGTTGAGTATCTGTTTGTTTTCGCCTTCGCGCCGCAGTTCTTTGGGGAGGACGAAGACGATGCTTTCTTCCGCGCCTTCGCCTTCGCGTATGGTTTCGTGTCCCCATTGCTGTATGGTTTGCAGGACTTCCCTGACCAAAACTTCAGGGGCGGATGCGCCGGCGGTTACGCCGACTTTGTGTTTGCCTTCGAACCATTCGCGTTGCAGGTAGCCGGCGTTGTCGACCATATAGGCATCGACGCCGCGTTGGGCGGCGACTTCGCGCAGGCGGTTGCTGTTGGAAGAGTTGGGCGAGCCGACGACGATGACGATGTCGCATTCTTCCGCCAATTCTTTGACGGCGGTTTGGCGGTTGGTCGTGGCGTAGCAGATGTCTTCTTTGTGGGGATTGCGGATGTTGGGGAAACGGGCGTTCAGCGCGGCGATGATGTCTTTGGTTTCATCGACGGACAGGGTGGTTTGGCTGACGTAGGCGAGTTTGTCGGGGTTTTTGACTTGCAGTCCGGCGACGTCTTCAACGGTCTCGACCAGCAGCATTCTGCCGGGCGGAAGCTGTCCCATGGTGCCTTCGACTTCGACGTGGCCTTTGTGTCCGATCATGATGATTTCGCAATCTTGCGCGTCGAGGCGGGCGACTTCTTTGTGGACTTTGGTCACGAGCGGGCAGGTGGCATCGAATACGCGGAACCCGCGTTCGGCGGCTTCCTGCTGCACGGCTTTGGAGACGCCGTGTGCCGAGTAAATCAGGATGGCGCCTTTGGGTACGTCGGCGAGGTCTTCGATGAATACCGCACCTTTTTCGCGCAGGTTGTCCACGACGAATTTGTTGTGGACGACTTCGTGGCGGACATAAACCGGTGCGCCGAATTCTTCCAGCGCGCGCTCGACGATGCTGATGGCGCGGTCAACGCCGGCGCAGAAGCCGCGCGGGTTGGCAAGGATGATGGTTTTTTGGGTCATGTGTATGGTCCGGATTTCAGACGACCTTATGGGTTGTCGGTTGTTGGTTCGTCGGTCGGTTTGGGTTGTTTTTTGTGGAACAGTCCGTCCAAAACCAATAAAACGGCACCGACGCAGATAAAGCTGTCGGCAACATTAAACGCGGGATAATACCAATCCTTCCAGTAAAACAGTAAGAAATCAACCACATGGCCGTGAATCAGTCGGTCGATGACGTTACCGAGCGCGCCGCCGATAATCATGGCTGCACCGATTTTGCCCGAAAGGCGGAACTCGTCGCGCAGGATGGCGCGGGCGAGATAGGCGCTGATGACCAGTGCCAGCCCTAAGAAAAAAAATTTCTGCCAGCCGCCTTGGTCGGCAAGAAAGCTGAACGCCGCACCGGGGTTGTAGGCAAGGGTCAGGTCGAATAAGGAAGGGATGATGTTGAGGCGCTCGCCTTCTTGGAAGTGGGCGAGGATTTCCCATTTGGTCAGTTGGTCAAGCGCGATGCCGACCAGCGCAATCAGCAGGTAGGCGGTTTTTTTGGAAAGGGAGGAAGACATTTGGTTGAAGCTGCCTGAATAAAAACAAAGCGGCTATTTTACCCGAAAGCGCAAAAGCCGTGTTTCAAAAGGTCGTCTGAAAACCTTTTATTACAGGGCAAGGCGCAGGGTTTTGCAGGGTTATCGCAAAACCGCGTAAACGCTGCGCGCAAAAACACTGTCATACGTAAAACAAAGTTTATTTGCTTGATAGGGGTTTGCCTTGCCGATAACATGGCGGCGTTTTTATATGCCTTCCCCGAAAGGATACAGTATGGCTAAAACAAAATCTTTATTGGCAACCGGCATTTTGGCGCTTTTCTCCGCCACCGCTTTCGCCGCTCCGCTTCCTGCCGAAATTTACCTTCCCGCAGGCGCGCATACGGTTAAAGCCGACCGTCAGGGCAACGGCGAGTTCGAATACGAAGCCGAGCTGTCCGCACGCGGCAACCCGATTCCGTCTTTGGCGAAAAAAGTCATCGCCCACGCGCGCAGTAAAGGTTTTCATGTGGTCGAATCTGAAATCAAACACGACGATGCCGATTTGAAATTCAAACGCGGCAGACAAGAATTGGACGTGTCCATCGAAAACAAAGGACACGGCCGCATCGAATACAAAGCTGATTTAGACTTGGACAAACGCTAAATCGAAAAATACCGGAAAGGTCGTCTGAAAAGAGGTTTCAGACGACCTTTTTGTTTGGTTGGACAAACAGAACCAAACGGTAGAGCAGGGCATTTACTGTGGTTTAGGTCAAAGCCGAATCATGCCGTATCGTTTTATTTGCCACCGCAATATTTTGTTTTACTGTAAAACACGGTAAAATCCGCGCTCAAAACAATATAAAGCAAAACCATGCCCGAAAGCACCCAAATGCCCGATATGGTTTCGCCTCAAATAAAAAACGCAGATTCATGCACCATTGCAACCCAAACGTCTTACGAAATCATGAAAACACTCTTACTCCTCTCCCTGCTCGCCGTGTCCGCAGCGGAAGCCGCCGACGTGCCGTCCGAACCTCAAAACCAGCCTGCCCCCGAGTTGCAGGTCAAAACGGCAGAACCTGCCCCCGCCGAAGAAGCGACGGCCAAGCCTGCTGCCGAAACGTCGTCTGAAAAAGTTGTCAACGTCGATGCCAAAACCCTGCTCGACAATCCCCAATTGCTTTCCCGCGCCATGTATTCCGCCGTTGTTTCACGCAACATCGCGGGCATCAAAGTCGTCCTGCCGATTTACGAACAATGGCCGGGACACGATAAAAACATGGCGCTCTACGCGCACGGATTGGTTGCCCAAGACGACGGCAAAATGAAAGAAGCCATCGGGTATTACCGTCAATTTATCGCCGAAAACCCCGATGCCCCCGTCGTCCGCTGGCAGCTTGCCACCGCTTTGTTTGAAGACAAGCAAAACGAAGCCGCCGCCGACCAGTTCGACAAACTCAAAACAGAAGCCAACCTGCCCGAGCCGCTCGTCAAAGGCATCGAATCCTACCGCAAAGCATTGCGCGAGCGTGATTCGTGGAAATTCAATGCCGGCTTGAGCGTTACCCGCGAACAAAACATCAACCAAGCCCCCAGCCGCCGCACATACGGTAAAAACTGGACTTTCCCCGAGCCTATCGACGCCACCGCCATCAACTACCAACTCGGCGCAGAGAAAAAATGGTCGCTGCCCAAAGGCTGGTACGTTACGGCAGGCGCGGACAATTACGGCAAAATTTATCCCGAACAAACCAAATATAACGACGTAACCACCCGCTTCTCAGTAGGCGCAGGCTACGCCGACCAGCGCAACGACATCGGCTTGACCCCGTTCCATGAACGCCGCTTCTACGGCAACGACCCGTACACCTACTCCAGCGGTGCGCGCCTGCACATCAACCGCTGGTGGCAGCCTAAGCTGCAAACCTTGAGCGCCGTTGAAATGGGTCGTCTGAAAAACACCCGCCGCGCCAAATCCGACAACAACAACCGCCTGTTGAGCAATTCCGTCGTCTATTACCGAAACGCCCGCCAATACTGGGTCGGCGGTTTCGACATCTATCAGGAACGCAATAAAGAAGATAAGGAAGACAGCTTCGACCGTTACAGCCTCCGTACCGTATGGGGGCAGGAATGGGGCAAAGGGCTGTCCACCATGTTGCGCCTGAGTGCCGCACAACGGCGTTATCATGCTCCGAGTTTTTTTACCAGTCTCTTGACTCCGCCAGAAAACCGCCGCGATAAAGAAGCGGATATTTCGCTCGCCGTGTGGCACCGCGCTTTCCACTTCAAAGGCATCACCCCGCGCCTGACCGTCGCCCACCACAAAACATGGAGCAACGACAAATACTACGAATACGGCAAAACCAGAATGTTTGTCGAATTCAGCAAAACGTTCTGACAGTTTGCTTTGAGCGATAAAAAAGGTCGTCTGAAAACCTTGTTTCAAGGTTTTCAGACGACCTTTCATTTAGTCCGACAGGAAATGCGGATTACAGGCTGTAATACATTTCAAATTCCAACGGGTGCGGCGCCATGCGGATGCGGCGTACGTCTTCTTCTTTGAAGGCGATGTAGCTGTCAATCCAGTCTTTGCTGAACACGCCGCCGCGCAGCAGGAATTCGTGGTCGGCTTTGAGGGCGGCGAGGGCTTCTTCTAAAGACGCGCAGACGGTTGGGACGAGTGCGTCTTCTTCCGGCGGCAGGTCGTAGAGGTTTTTATCGGCCGGGTCGCCCGGGTGGATTTTGTTTTGAATGCCGTCCAAACCCGCCATCAGCAGGGCGGCGAACGCCAAGTATGGGTTGGCGGTCGGGTCGGGGAAACGCGCTTCGATGCGGCGTGCCTTGCTGCTGTTCACGGACGGGATGCGGATGGACGCGGAACGGTTTTTGGCAGAGTAGGCGAGCTTGGTCGGCGCTTCAAAGTGCGGCACGAGGCGTTTGTAGGAGTTTGTGGACGGATTGGTAATCGCGTTCAGGGCTTTGGCGTGTTTGATGATGCCGCCGATGTAGTAGAGCGCGGTGTCGCTCAAGCCGGCATAGCCGTCGCCTGCGAACAGGTTTTGACCGTCTTTCCAGATGGATTGGTGGACGTGCATACCGCTGCCGTTGTCGCCCATGATGGGTTTGGGCATGAAGGTGGCGGTTTTGCCGAAGTTGTGGGCGA
>CAUSOO010000012.1:0-45086 GCA_963533245.1 uncultured Neisseria sp. | reverse complement strand
CTTTGAGCTAAGGCGAGGCAACGCCGTACTGGTTTAAAGTTAATCCACTATACAATTCGTTTGATTGATGGAGTGATTGGAAGAGGCGGAATCTAGCGTGGTGAGGTAATTTGAAATCAAGGGGTAGGGGATAAGTTTGATGAGTAGTGCAGATGACATGAAACTGGTTTTTTTAGCATTTGGGGAAACTCTCCGCTTGAGGCTCGGATAAGGCAATGCTGTATCGGTTTAAAGTGAATTTTTCTATCTTGTTCACATGGCAATGAATTGAGATTGTGCTGCCATATATAAAAAGGTCGTCTGAAATTCCTGATTCGGGTTTCAGACGACCTTTTGACCGGTGTAATTAGAACAGCGAGTCTAATTGTCGATTGTTAACATTGCTTGGCTGTACCGGCGTTTCTTGCAAATCACCGCGACCGCGGTCTCCGCCATCCCGATCGCTATCAGGCGTTGCGGCAGTGTTGGCATTGGCCGGGCGTTGTTGTCGGGAAGGTTGTTGTGCAGGGCGTGGAACGGTACCGCTATTGTCCAGAGTGATATCGGAGCTGGTGGTCATACGTTCTTTCATATAGTATTCGCCGCCGCTGTTCACGATACCTGCCGGTGCTTTCATGCCTTTGTTTTCTACGCCTTTGAGCGCGAAGCGCATGTAATCGACCCAGACTGGAACGGCAATCGTGCCGCCGTAACCTGCGCGGCCCATGCTGCGCGGTTTGTCAAAGCCGATGTATACGGCAGTGACAATACTTGGGTTGAAGCCGACGAACCATGCATCTTTATTGTCGTTCGTCGTACCGGTTTTACCGGCGATATCGGAACGGCCAAGTGCGGAGGCGCCTCGTGCAGTACCGACACGGACAACGTCCTGCATGATTTTGTACATGATGTATGCGTTACGCGGGTCGATGGCTTGAGGAGCGTTTTCGCCTGCAACAAGAGGTTGCATTTGTGCTTTCAGACGACCTTCGCTGTCATAAATCTTGTCGATGACGTATGCGGAAATTTTGTAACCGCCATTGGCAAAGACGCTATATGCTTCAGCGACACGCAATGGTGTTGTTTCACCGGTACCAAGCGCCATAGACAGGCTGGCAGGGATTTCGGACGGTTTGAAGCCGAAACGTTGGATGTATTGTTGCGCGTATCCGATACCGATGGACATCAAGATTCGGATGGAAACCATGTTTTTAGAGGCGGTCAATGCTTGGCGCAGGGTGATATAGCCTGCATAACGGCCGTCTGAGTTTTTAGGATTCCAAGCAGAACCATTGGCACCTTTACCCGGCAGGGAGAGTGGTGCGTCATTAATCATGGTGGATGCTGTCATGCCTTTGGCGAGTGCCGCAGAGTATACGAAAGGCTTAAAGGTAGAACCTGGTTGGCGCATGGCTTGGGTGGCACGGTTAAATGTTTTGCTGTGGAAGTCATAACCGCCGACCAATGCACGCACGGCACCTGTTTTCGCGTCTAATGAAACCAGAGCACCTTGCAATAGGGGTTCTTGAACGACAGACCAATTGTTGCCGCCACCTTTGACACGGATAACGGAACCGCGACGAATACGGTCGTCTCCCATTTTTTCGTTGTTGACTGCACGGGCTGCAAAGCCGAGCGCGTAGCTGTTCAGATTGAATCTTTTCCCGCTAGGTAGTTGAATCAGAACTCCTTTTTTAGAGGCCTCCAAGACAACGGCCGGAACCATTTTGTCAACCGTATATAAAGTAGAAAGATATTGGCTGATCGTTTCTTCTACGTCATCAGTTTTGCTGAGGTCGATGTAGTTCTCTGCGCCGCGATAACTGCTGCCTCTGTCGAAATTACGCAACGCTTTTCTAAGGGCTTCAGTAGCAACACGTTGGTTGGCAGTATTGACGGTTGTGTAGACCTTAAAGCCTTGGGTGTATGCGTCCTCGCCATATTTTTCATACAACTCTTGGCGTGCCATTTCAGCAACATACAAAGCGTTTTGGTCGATGTTTTGCACAAAACGTTCATAATGCAGCTCTTCTTTCAAAGCTTGATCGCGTTGTTGTGCAGTAATCATATTTTCTTCCTGCATGTTTCGCAGGATGTAGGCTTGGCGCTGTTTGGCGCGCTCGGGGTTAACGATGGGGTTATACGCTGAAGGCGCTTTAGGTAGGCCTGCCAGCATGGATGCTTCAGCCAAAGTCAAGTCTTTCACGTTTTTGTTGAAATAGATTTGAGCGGCAGAGGCAAAACCGTATGCCCGTTGACCCAAATAGATTTGGTTGAAATACAGTTCTAAAATCTGATCCTTACTAAGCGTCTGTTCGATTTTATAGGCCAATAGGGCTTCATTGAATTTACGGGTAAATGTACGCTCGTTACTCAAGTAGAAGTTCTTTGCTACCTGTTGAGTAATGGTACTGGCACCTGATTGCAAACCGCCGGCGACTACGTTGCCGATAGCGGCACGGGCAATACCTACTACGTCTACGCCCCAGTGCTCATAGAAACGTTTATCTTCTGCGGCAATAACAGCGTCTTTCAAAACCTTTGGAAAATCTCCAATTTTTGTAAACTCCCGGCGCTGTTCACCGTAAACCCCAATAATCTGACCGTCGGCAGAATATACTGTGAGGGGCATTTTGGGTTGGTAGTGTTGTAAAGAATCAAGAGCAGGCAACTTGGGGTATGTGACCAAAATCGCAATAGCGAGCAAGCCGACACCGAAGAGTGCCAATCCTAATATCAAACCAAGACAGGTCGTTATAATCTTTTTAATCATGACTAAGTAATAATTTTTGCCATCACTGGCATTAAATAAAGTAAAATAGAAACCGATTTCTGTGAAACACAGTATTTACTGTGCAAAGAAAAAGAAATCCTTTACGGATATCGAAACAGTTACTCACTCCTAACAATACAGGGAAATTATATGATTAGCTTATCAAAAAGCCCTAAAAGCAAAACCAGCAAGGCAAGTAAAGCTTCCGGAGGGTTAAGCAACCGAGCCGCTATCGGCATCGACATCAGCCAGCATGCCATTAAGATGGTTCAGCTGACAGGCCGTAGTTTAAACCAAATTCAGCTAGAAAAATACGTTATTACCAAATTACCTAAAAATATTGTAAAAGGTAACAAAATCCAAGATTACGACCAACTTGTCACCTATTTGCAACATACTTATACGCAATTGCGCAGTTCTTGTAAGAACTTTGTTGCAGCTGTACCACAAAGCTTGGCAACAATAGAGAACATAACTTACAACCCTCGCGATACCGAACTTGATTTGGACGAGTTTGCTGAATCTGAAATTTCAGCAATCGGTCCTATTGATGAAATGAGTTATGACTATCAGGTGACCGGTGTATCCGTTTCCCCGGCGGGGCAGCAGATTACAACCGTAGCAGCTAGAAAAGACGATATTGAGCCTGTTATTGAAATGTTTGAAAATGCAGGGCTTGATCTGTCTGCCTTAGATTTGGATCTTTTGGCTCAGAGAAATGCCTATGCTTTTTGGATTAATAATCATGCACCTGAATTGACTAATGAAAAAGTTGCCGTATTTGGCATTCATGCTACCCAAATGTACGCATTGGTAATGCAAAACGGACAGATTTTGTATAAACAAGAGACTCCTGTCAGTACGGAACAGTTGAATCAACTGATTCAGCGTACTTATCAAGTGACAGAAGAAAAAGCGGCGCAGATGATAGCTTCATCCAGCAAACCATCTGATTATCAGACCCAAGTCGCAGATCGCTTTAACGTTCAGGTAGCGCAAGAAATCCAACGTGTATTGCAGTTTTACTACACTACGCAGACAACAGAGACCTTCTCAAACATTAAACATATTTTATTAACTGGGTTTGCATCGCAACAGGCTGGATTGGCGGAAAGTATTTTTTCTCAAACCAATACTGCGACACAGTGTATTCACCCGGTTTTATATGCTGAACGAAACAATAAAATTGATTTGCCACAGCTGCAAATTGATGCACCGTCTTTAACATTAGCATTCGGATTAGCATTAAGGGGATTGTAATATGATCGAATTTGTTAAAATTAACCTTCTTCCTTATAGGGAAGAAATCAAACAGCGCAAAAAGCAACAATTTAAAGTATTAATGCTTTCGGCGTTATTGATAGGTGCAGGTCTGCTTGTGTTGACATATTTGACAATTAATAATGCAATCAGCAGACAGGAAGACCGTAATGCCCTTCTAGGGAAGGAAATTGAAAAGCTGGATAAAGCTTTGGGAGAAATTCTAAAACTGCAGCAAGAAAAAGAAAATTTCCTATCAAAAAAACAAAAAGTAGAAGAGTTACAGGAAAAACGTTCACAGGCTGCCTATATCATCGACAGCTTAAATGTAGTTACTCCCGATAACTCTTATCTGACAGCGTTGGAAGCAGAAAGTTCGACATCTTACAAAATTACGGGTCGAGCAAGTAGTGATAATAAGATCGCAATGTTTATGCGTTCTTTACCAAGTACCGGGGTTTTTGCTCAGCCAGAACTTTTGAGTATTAAGAAAATTGATAATTATCAAGAATTTACTCTGAAGGTTTTGTTGAATAATTCAGGTCATCCATCAGTACCCGTACAAAATCCAGCCGCGAACACGACTGAAACTGGCGAACAGAAGCAAGAGGTAAAATAAATGTCTGTAAGTAAAGCAAGAAATATTGATATCCAAAACCTCTATTTGTTAAATATGCCTGCTAAGTTATTTATCGCAGGGTTGGCAATAGCGGGGGTCTTGGCAATAGGATATGTTGGTATTTTCAAAGAGCAACTCGAAACACTTTCTACGCAGGAAGCTAAAGAAGCCGAACTAAAGGAAACATATACGAAAAAAAGTATTGAGGCTGTTAATTTGCATAACCTTCAGGAGGAATTGGCATCTATCCGTTCAGCTTTTGATGTTTTGTTGAAACAACTGCCGACAGATGCCGAAATTCCTAATTTAATCCAAGAATTGCATCAGGCTGGATCCGCTAATGGTTTGCGTTTGGATAGTGTTGTGCCTCAAGCTCCGGTTAATGATGGTCCAATCCAAAAGTTACCCTATGAAATTTCCATTACGGGTAAGCATAATCAGATTAGCCAGTTTGCTCGTGATGTCGGAGGTTTGTCGCGAATCATTACTTTGGAATCTCTGAAGCTCTCCCAAGCAGCAGACGGGAAAAGTGGTAAAGAGGGCAAAAGTGATATTTTGACACTGAGTGCCACTGCAACAACTTATAAGGCTCGTCCTGCAGAAGAAGTTGCTGCCGAGCTTGCAGCCAAACAGAAGGAGGCACAGGCTAACGGAAATGATGCGCAGAATGGTGCTGAAGTTGACAATAAATAAAAGTTATTAGGGAAATCATGAAAAATACTATCTTACTCGTAGGTGTTTTGTCTTTAGCAGCATGTTCCCCCACTCATGATGATTTAAATATGTGGATAAAACAGACGCAAGATGAAGCTAAAGTTAAGGTTACTCCATTTCAAGCACCGACGATTACTCCGCCAGTTGCATATACTCCTCCAGCATATAATGGGTTGAATGCGTTTGACTATCGACGTTTGGAAAATGCACCCAAGGGGAATAATGCTCCTAATTTGAATCGTCAGAAAGAGACATTGGAAGCATTTAGTTTGGAAAATATGCGTTATGTCGGTATTCTGCGTGGTAATAATAAGACATCTGGCTTTATCGATGTAAATGGACATGTTTATACCGTTATGCCGGGCAACTATATCGGTCAGAATTACGGTAAAATCCAAACGATTACTGAGGATAAAATTACTTTGACTGAATTAATAGAAGACAGTTCTGGTAACTGGATATATCGAAAGGCTGAATTGCCGTTAAGTACACAGTCAGATGAAGGTTCAAGTGGTGCTTCGACAGCTGAATCTCGAAGCGAATCTGCCGCAATTCCAAATTAATTAAGGGGTCTCACTTTATGAAAACTAAGCACATGACAAAATTTTTTGCCAGTATTGGCGTAGCCATGGCTGTGCAAACTGCTTTTGCAGGTAATATTACTGATATTAATGTATCTACTCTTCCTGATAGTCAAAAAATTATCAAAATCCGTTTTGATCGTGATGTAACCAGTCCGAGCGGTTTTGTTACTTCGGCTCCAGCTAGAATTGCACTTGATTTTGCTAACACTACTATTCGATTGCCTCAATCAGTATTGGAGTATGCTGACCCGTTATTAAATCAGATTACGGCGGCACAAAATAATGACCGTTCCCGTATTGTGTTGGGTTTGAATAAAACTGCCCAATATAATACTGAAATTCATGGTAATGAAGTTTGGGTTTTTGTTAGCGAGTCAGCTGACCGAAATTCTGCAATGTCTGTATCAAATAATAAACCTTCTATGCAGGATTCTGTTCCGTCAGAAAAAGCAAAGCAAGTCGCTAATTCCGCTAATATCGACTTCCGTAAAGGATCGCGCAATTCAGGTATTGTTGAATTAAGCGTTCCGGCTTTTACTGGACAGCCTGATATTAAACAACAGCGTGATCGTGTCATCATTACATTGAAAAACTATCCGTTGCCAACACAAGCACAACGTAGTTTGGATGTAGGCGATTTTAATACGCCGGTAAAAAATATAACTTTAAAACGAATCGGTAATGATACTCAGCTGATCATTCGAAATAGTTCAAACTGGGAAGTTCGTACTAAGCCGGCAGCAGGGCATTTTACTTTTGAAATTTTACCTAAAGCCGCTGATACGGAGTCACGTGGTTTGAATGGTGGTAATGCAAATAAATCTTTCAATGGTCGTAAAATTTCTCTAGATTTCCAAGATGTTGAAGTTCGTACTATTCTGCAGATTCTTGCAAAAGAGTCCGGCGTCAATATTGTGGCTAGCGATACGGTAAATGGTAAGATGACTTTATCCCTCAAGGATGTGCCTTGGGATCAGGCATTGGACTTGGTAATGCAAGCCCGTAATTTGGATATGCGTCGTCAAGGTAATATCATCAATATTGCTCCACGTGATGAATTGTTGGCGAAGGATAAGGCCTTCTTGCAAGCAGAAAAGGAAATTGCAGAGCTTGGTCCTTTGTATTCGCAAACCTTCCAATTGAAATATAAAAATGTAGAGGAGTTCCGCAAAATCCTTCGTTTGGAAGATAATGGAAGTAGCAATTCCAATGGTCGCAATACCTTGTTGAGCGGTCGAGGCAGTGCTTTGATTGACCCCGCAACGAATACCTTGATTGTTACAGATAATCGGAACGTCATCGAGAAATTCCGTAAATTGATTGATGAGTTGGATGTTCCTACACGTCAAGTTATGGTTGAAGCGCGTATCGTAGAAGCAAAAGATGGATTCTCACGCGATTTGGGCGTTAAGTTTGGTGCTGCTGGTGCAAGAGGAAGAAACTCTTGGGGCAATGATTGGTCAGCTGCTCAGAATAACCACAATACTAACGCCTCAGTATTCCGTGGAGAGTCTGCTTATCCAACTTGGTCTTTGCAGCCTAACGTAAGCTTACCTGCTACAGCAGCAACGAACAGTATCGCTTTAGTACGAGCCTTGTCATCTGGTGCATTAGGTTTGGAAATCTCTGCGTCTGAAGCAACAGGTAAGAGCAAAACCATTTCTAATCCGCGTGTTCTGACTCAGGATCGTCGAGAAGCTACGATTGAATCTGGTACTGAAATTCCTTACCAAGAAGCTTCTTCAAGTGGTGCAACTTCGGTTTCATTCAAAAAAGCAGTTTTGGGTCTGACAGTTACTCCTAATGTAACTCCAGATGGTCAAATTATTATGACCGTTAAGATCACTAAAGATACCCCGGTCGACTGTACTGTAGATTCTTTGATAACCAAGTGTATTCAGACTAAGAACTTGAATACTCAGGCTATGGTTGAAGATGGTGGCACTTTGATCGTTGGTGGTATCTATGAAGAGGACAATAGCGATACCATCAATAAAGTTCCATTGCTTGGTGATATTCCTGTAGTAGGAAACTTGTTTAAATCACGAGCCAAGAAAGAAGAACGACGCGAATTGTTGATTTTCATAACGCCTCGCATTATGGATGGCGTGGGTAGTAATTTGCGTTATTAAGTGATGCAATAAAACCGGGTAGATGTCTTTTGGATATCTGCCCGGTTTTTATTTATAGTGGATTAAATTTAAATCAGGACAAGGCGACGAAGCCGCAGACAGTACAGATAGTACGGCAAGGCGAGGCAACGCCGTACTGGTTTAAAGTTAATCCACTATATTCAATTTGATGGTCAGGATTTGTGCGTCAAATATAATAGCCAAAGACTTTTAGAAGTCTGAAATTAAAAACAATTAGAATCAACGGATTAAAAATCGAAGTATGGTGTTTGCAGACACGAGTTTGGAAGGGTGGCACAAATAATGCTGAGTATCGTATAAAATGCTTTTTATGGAAAAAATCAACGGTAATTTAATATTAATTGGCTTGATGGGTGCAGGGAAAACCACTTTGGGGCGGTATATTGCCCAAATGTTGGATCGTCCGTTTTATGATAGTGATCATGAGATTTGTACGGCATCAGGTGTCTCTATCCCCATCATCTTTGAGATGGAGGGTGAGCAAGGGTTTCGCAATCGAGAGACTGCTATGCTCAAGAAGCTGACTGCGATGAAGGATATTATTTTATCAACAGGAGGAGGGTCGGTTTTGCGTGATGAAAACAGGCAAAATATGCGACGAAATGGTACGGTCGTGTATCTTCATGCCCCGCCTGAAGTTCTGTTAGAGCGGACCCGTTATGATAACAGTCGCCCTTTGTTGCAGGTAGAGAACCCGCTTGCTAAGTTGCAAGAGCTCTATAATGCCCGTGATCCTTTATATCGAAATACTGCGCACATTGTGATCGAGTCCGACAGCTGTGCAAAAACGGTGAAACGGTTGTTTGAGGCGTTAAATCGATAATAGATTTGTTATCGGTGAGTAACGATATAGGTTTTCAGACGACCCTAAATGAGAGCCGGCAACTAAAGATTAACAAGGAATCAAAATGCGTACCCTGACCGTCCAAACCCCCTCCCATCAGTATCCTATTTTTATCGGGAATCATCTTATTGAACAAGCTGATGTTTTATTAAAGCCATATTTAAGTAATAAGGTGGCCATTGTTACGAATGAGACGATTGCGCCCTTATATCTAGAATCTTTTCAGACGACCTTGGATAGGTTAGGTATTCCCAGTTTCAGTATTATTCTGCCTGATGGGGAGGAATATAAAAATTGGCAAACGCTCAATCTTATTTTTGACGGTTTAATGCAAAATAGGGCAGAGCGCAAAACGACCTTGATCGCATTGGGAGGAGGGGTCATTGGCGATATGGTTGGTTTTGCGGCGGCAACTTATCAGCGTGGCGCCCCATTTATCCAAGTGCCGACTACATTGTTAAGTCAGGTCGATTCCTCAGTTGGCGGTAAGACAGCAATCAACCATCCGCTTGGGAAAAACATGATAGGCGCGTTTTATCAACCTAAGGCTGTACTGGCGGACTTATCTACGCTTAAAACGCTTCCGCAACGCGAATTATCTGCCGGTATGGCGGAGGTCATTAAATACGGCGCGCTTGGCGATATTGAGTTTTTTGAGTGGTTAGAGCAGCACATGACCGATTTGATGATGCAGGAACAGGAGAAACTTGCGCAGGCTGTGTACCATTGTTGCAAAATGAAAGCTGAGATTGTGGCTCAAGATGAGACAGAACAAGGGATTCGTGCATGGTTGAATCTGGGGCATACTTTTGGGCATGCCATTGAGGCAGAAATGGGTTATGGCGTGTGGCTGCATGGTGAAGCAGTAGCTGCGGGATGCGTATTGGCAGGACGGTTATCCGAGAGACTGGGTAAAATTCATGAGGCAGATACGCTTCGTATTGCAGCATTGCTTGAGGCTGCAAAATTACCATCAGCACCGCCGAAGTTTGAATTTGAAAAATGGATAGAGCACATGAGTCATGATAAAAAAGTGAGTGGCGGCGTCATGCGCTTTATTGGTTTGGATCGTCTGGGTAAGGCAAACATTACGAAGGTTACAGATATGGAAATTTTGCGCCAAACCTTGAGTCCGTATCTATAACGGTCAAGTAAGTAATGTCTTTAGAATGCGTCCATAACTTCATATAAAAAAAACAAGTTAGCACTACGATATAAGAGGCTGCCAAGATAATTGCATCATGGCAGCCTCTTGAAAATAAGGGAAAGTGATGACGTTGTGAACAGAGAGGGGGGGGTGAGGCCAATCGGTTTTTTGTATTTGGTACTTAGAAAATTGATTGCTTGGAATATGTGTCGTGTTGTTAATCTATGATAGAGCCAATAAATATAAAAAAGACCTTGTTTTAAACAAGGTCTTTTTTATCTGGTGGAGGTAAGCGGGATCGAACCGCTGACCTCTTGCATGCCATGCAAGCGCTCTACCAACTGAGCTATACCCCCGAAATTTGGTGGCGAATCAGGGATTCGAACCCCGGACACAAGGATTATGATTCCTCTGCTCTAACCGACTGAGCTAATTCGCCGTTTCGTGAAGTCGCTATTATATGTTGTTTTGAGTTTTTGGCAAGTTTTATTTTGTACTTTATGTTTTGTTTTTGTTTTTTAATGGAATAAAACATGGATGAGGTCGTCTGAAACGGTGTTTCAGACGGCCTGTGTGTTTGGAGGATGGTTTGAGGTGGGGGATTTCAAAGTTTGTGGCAGATGTCGCCGAAGCGGAAACCTGTCCAGTCGATGCCGATGTTTTTGCCAAAGGCGATGACTTTGAAGAGTTCCCCCATTTCGTGCTGGTCGGTCAGTTTTTGTACGGAGGTGCTGGTACGGAGGTAGTCTGCCGTGCCTGGAGGGGCGGTTTGTGCCAATAGGTCGATAATGCCTAGGTTGAATAGGAAATGGGACTGGGGCAGGTAGCCGATGAGGTCTAGCCCGCCGTCGGTGCCTGCTTGGGCAATATCGGTAAAGTTGACGTGTGCGGTCAGATCAGTCAGGCCGATATGGAAAAACGGGTCGTGAACGGTGTGGTGGCGGTAGTGGGCGATGAGCGTGCCTTCGTCACGTTGCGGGTGGTAATACTGGGCGGCGTCAAAACCGTAGTCGATAAATATCATGCCGCCGCGTGTGATTTTTTGCGCGAGGGTGAGAATAAAGGCGTATTGGGCGGGGTGTAGCTCGCTGGTGTAGGGGTGTTCGGTTTCGGGAAAATAGGTGGCGGCTAAACGCAGGAGGTTGGGTTGTTTCAAAGGTTGCGGGCTTTGTTCAAGCTGTCCGTCGGGGTTAACGGAGACGCCGATGTGTTGAAAGGTGTTTTGAGTGCGGCGGATGGTTTCGACAGGCATGGCATCGAGGACTTCGTTGCCGATGATGATGCCGTCGAAAGATTCGGGCAGTTTGGTCAGGTGGATGACTTTTTGTGCCAGTTGTGGGGTGGTGTGTTCGGCGATGAATTGGCGTTGGCGTTCGGCAAGCTCTGATGAGAGTTCGATGATGTAGTAATGCTTGAGGTCGTCTGAAAGGCTTTTCAATAAGGTGGCGGCGAGATGTCCTGTGCCTGCGCCGAATTCGTAGATGTTGCCGGCGGTTTGGGGGAGTAGTTCGGCAAGTTGTCGGGCGAGGGTTTGTCCGAATAATGGGGTGAGGGTGGGGGCGGTGATGAAATCGCCGTCTGTGCCGATTTTGTGGCTGCCTCCGGTGTAGTAGCCGTATTCGGGTGTGTAGAGTGCAAGCTCCATAAATCGTGAGAAAGGAATCCAATTATTTTGGGCTTTTATTTCCTGTGTGATGATTTCGAATAGTTTGGAACTTGAGGCTTGCGCGGCAGGGGAGGGGAGGGGGAGGTGTGCCTTCATAATTGTTAGATAATGTAAAATTTATGAATTTATTTGTCTATTATAACGTGAACGGAAAAGGGGCGTTTTTTCATTTTTTTATACCATATGTTGTGTCTAAATAATATTTTTAATACTACATATTGTGTTTTTAAAAACCAAATCGGGTATAATGGGTGGTTCGGCTTGTTTGCTTGTTTGGTTAAAATACTGTTTTTTAATGATTTTGTTGTTGCATATGTACTGGGATTTTAGAGTAAGGCGATTTGACCGAGGCGTTAAAATTTTTTATAGTGTGGGCTAGTGGGGCAATGTGGGTAAAAGTGTCTGCATTGCCCAAAAAATTCCGATTTAAACCGATAGGACGAAATTGTGTTTGGTGGCGCTCACGAATTGAGTATTGACAGCAAAGGGCGGTTGGCGATTCCTGCCAAGTTCCGCGATATTTTGCTGCGCCATTATACGCCGTCGATTGTGGTTACTTTGGATTCCCGTCAAAAATTGCTGATGTATCCGGAGGCTGAATGGGCAAAGGTTGCCGAGCAGCTTTTGCACCTGAAAACGGCAGGAAATCCGATGTTGCAGCGTTATCAAAATCTGCTGCTGCACAATGCGGATACGCTGGAATGGGACAGCGCCGGCCGCGTACTGATTCCTGCCAATCTGCGCAAACGGGTGGATTTTGAAAAAGACGTTACCTTGGTCGGTCGCGCCAACCGTTTGGAATTGTGGGGCCGTGATCAATGGGAAGCTGAAATGACTCAGGCTTTGGATGATGATCCTGAAGAGTTGGCATTCCAATTAAGTCAGACGGATTTGCAATTGTGAGTAATGCTGAATATCAACATATCACCGTTTTGTTAAATGAGGCGGTTGATGCTCTGGCGGTTCGTGAAGACGGTATTTATGTAGATGGGACGTTCGGCAGGGGAGGGCACTCCCGATTGATTTTGTCCCGTCTGGGCAGTCAAGGTCGTCTGATTGTGTTTGATAAAGACCCGCAAGCGATTGGGGCGGCGCAAAAGCTGGCTGAGAAAGATGGGCGCGTTACGGTCGTTCATGACGGGTTTTCCAGTTTTCAGACGACCCTGGATAAGCTGGGTATTGAAGAGATAGATGGTGCGTTGTTTGATTTGGGGATTTCATCCCCGCAGATAGATGACGGCGCACGGGGTTTCAGTTTCCGTTTTGATGCACCTTTGGATATGCGCATGGATCCGACGCGGGGAATGTCCGCTGCAGAATGGATTGCAACAGCATCGGAACAGGATTTGCACGAGGTTATCAAGAATTATGGTGAAGAGCGGTTTAGTCGCCAGATTGCGCGCGCCATTGTTGCGCAACGGACAGAAAGTCCGATCGATACAACCCGCAAGCTGGCGCAGCTCGTGGCGCAAAACGTCCGTACTCGTGAGCGGGGGCAAGACCCTTCGACGCGCACCTTTCAGGCAGTTCGCATCTTTATTAACCGCGAGCTCGAAGAGGTAGAGGCGGTTCTGCCGCAAGTGATGGGTCGTCTGAAACAGGGCGGGCGTTTGGCGGTTATCGCGTTCCATTCGCTTGAAGACCGCATCGTGAAACAGTTTGTCAAAAAATATTCGCAACATCCTCCTTTGCCGCGCTGGGCGGCAGTAAAAGAAGCGGATTTGCCTCTGCCGCCGTTAAAGGCGGTGGGAAAGGCGATAAAGCCGGGTGTTGAGGAAACCGCCTCCAATCCGCGGGCGCGCAGCGCAGTTTTACGCGTGGCAGAGCGGACGGGCGGTGAGATTGCAGAATAAGCATTATGTGGGGCAGGTGTCCTCGGAACAAACAGATTGAGGTCGTCTGAAAACAATGAATAAATTAAATATCCTTTTGTTGGTCTTGGTATCGGTATCTGCTTTTGCGGTGGTCACTGTGCAAGACCAATCGCGTTTGCACTTCATCGCTTTGGATAAAGCGCAAAAGCAGGAAATCAAGCTTGATCAGGACTATGCACGCTTGAAATTGGATCAGGCGCGGCTGGCGAACCACAAGCTGATTAAGGTGGCGGCTGAGAAGCAACGCCTCAAACCGCCCGGCGCGGATAATACCGTGATGGTGGAACGAAAAAAATAATATAGCCGGCTTATCCGGCACTGCAAATTGGTGCCGTCGGATAAAGACACGGTTCGGGTGATTATGAATTGAGATGTTAAGATGTTGATTAAAAACGAATATAAACCGAGCATGCTGCCCAAGACAGCCAAAGCTAAAAAACCCATCACCAGTGATGGGCGGATTTCTTTGGTGTTGTGGCTGATTGCGGCTGCGTTTGTCGGACTGCTGGCTCGCGGCATCTATTTGCAAACCACGCAGCATGAATTTTTGAAAAATCAGGGCGATCAGCGTTTTGTCCGTACCCTGACTTTACCTGCGTCGCGCGGCATGATTACGGACCGTAACGGCGCGACTTTGGCGTTGAGTGCCCCGACTGAATCCTTGTATGCCATGCCTTCCGGTATGGAAGAAATGCCGACTGCCGAACAGATGGCTAAGTTGGCGGCTATTGTTGAGCTGCCTGTTGAGGCATTGCAGGAAAAATTGGCGAAAAAAGATAAAGATTTTATTTATCTGAAGCGTCAACTCAGCCAAGAAAAAGCGGAAGAAATTAAAGCTTTGGGCATTAAAGGCTTGGCATTCCAAAAAGAGCTGAAACGCCATTATCCGATGGGCAACCTGTTCGCACACGTTATCGGTTTCACCAATATCGACGGCAAAGGACAGGAAGGCTTGGAATTGTCGCGTGAAGACAGTCTGCATGGTGCGGACGGTGCGAAAGTGGTTTTGCGCGACAATAAAGGCAATATCGTCGATAGTTTGGATTCTCCGCGCAACAGCGATCCGAAAAACGGGCAGGACATGGTTTTGTCTTTGGATCAACGTATTCAAACACTTGCCTATGATGAGCTGAATAAGGCAGTGGCTTATCACAAAGCCAAAGCAGGTACGGTTGTGGTATTGGATGCGCAAACCGGCGAAATCTTGGCTTTGGTTAACAGCCCTGCCTATGATCCCAACCAACCGGGCAGCGCCGATAGCGAACAGCGCCGCAATCGAGCCGTTACCGATATGATTGAGCCGGGTTCTGCCATGAAGCCGTTTACGATTGCCAAAGCATTGGATTCCGGCAAAGTCGGTGTGGCTGATCGTTTTAACACCATGCCTTATAAAATCGGTCCCGCTACTGTGCGCGATACCCATGTGTATCCTACTTTGGATGTGCGTGGCATTATGCAAAAATCTTCCAACGTCGGTACCAGCAAACTGTCTGCAAAATTCACGTCTAAAGAAATGTATGATTTTTATCATGATTTGGGTGTGGGCGTGCGGATGCACTCCGGTTTCCCCGGTGAGACGGCCGGTCTTTTGAGAAGCTGGCGCAGATGGCAGCCGATTGAACAGGCAACCATGTCTTTCGGTTACGGCTTGCAATTGAGTCTGCTGCAATTGGCGCGTGCTTATACCATGTTGACACACGACGGCGAATTGTTGCCGGTCAGCTTTGAGAAACAGGCGGTTGCGCCCAAAGGCAAACGCGTCATTAAAGCTTCGACCGCGCGTGAAGTGCGTGATTTGATGGTTTCTGTAACCGAGCCCGGTGGTACGGGTACGGCGGGTGCGGTAGATGGTTTCGACGTCGGCGCGAAAACCGGTACGGCGCGTAAGTTGGTCAACGGACGTTACGTTGATAACAAACACGTCGCAACTTTCATCGGTTTTGCTCCTGCCAAAAATCCCCGTGTGATTGTGGCGGTAACCATCGACGAACCGACTGCAAACGGTTACTACGGCGGCGTAGTGGCGGGTCCGGTCTTCAAACAAGTCATGGGCGGCAGCCTGAATATCTTGGGCGTTTCCCCCACCAAGCCTCTGACCAATGTTGCAGCCGTCAAAACACCGTCTTAATCCGAGTATCAACGAGATTATTTTATGTTCAGCAAGTTAACCCCTTTAGCTGAAACCAACATTCCGCCTCTGCTGTGTGCAAACGCAGCAGGGCGTTTGTTGCATTCAGACAGCCGTCAAATTAAACAAGGTGATATTTTCGTTGCCTGTCAGGGCGAATATACGGACGGCCGCAGTTATATCCCCGCTGCCATTGCCAACGGCGCGGCTTTTGTTTTTTGGGACGACGACGGCAAATTTGCGTGGAATCCCGAATGGAAAGTCCCCAATCAAGGCATCAAAGATTTGAAACACCGTGCCGGCATGTTGGCGGCACAAGTTTACGGCAACGTTTCAGACGACCTCAAAGTCTGGGGCGTAACCGGTACCAACGGCAAAACCTCCATCACACAATGGCTGGCGCAAGCCGCCGATTTGTTGGGCGAAAAAACTGCCATTATCGGCACGGTCGGCAACGGCTTTTGGGGCGCATTGGAAGAAACCACACATACCACCCCCGCCCCCGTCGATGTCCAAACCCTGCTCTACCGTTTCCGTCAACAGGGCGCGACAGCCGCCGCGATGGAAGTCTCTAGCCACGGCCTTGACCAGTCGCGCGTCAACGGCGTGCCATTCCGCAGTGCAATCTTCACCAACCTCACCCGAGACCACCTCGACTACCACGGCACGATGGAAGCCTACGGTGCCATCAAGTCGCGCCTGTTTTACTGGCACGGCTTGAAACACGCCGTCATCAACGTAGATGACGAATACGGCGTGGAACTCGCAGGTCGTCTGAAAAAAGACTGCCCCGATTTGACCGTTTACGGCTACGGCTTCAGCGAACACGCCGACATCCGCATTGTTCATTTCACCGCCTCTTCAGACGGTATGGAAGCCGTATTCCAAACGCCGTGGGGCGAAGGCCGCTGCCGCACACGCCTGCTCGGACGGTTCAACGCGCAAAACCTCGCCGCCTGCATCGCCTTGCTTTGTGCCAACGGTTATCCGCTTGATAAAGTATTGGATGTGCTGGCAAAAATCCGTCCCGCCTCAGGCCGCATGGACTGCATCATGAACAACGGCAAGCCCTTGGTCGTTGTCGATTATGCACACACGCCCGATGCATTGGAAAAAGCACTAGCTACCTTGCAGGAAATCAAACCACAGGGTGCGGCTTTGTGGTGCGTATTCGGTTGCGGCGGCAACCGCGACCGAGGCAAACGCCCGCTGATGGGCGCAGCAGCCGTACAGGGTGCGGATAAAGTTGTCGTAACCAGTGATAACCCGCGCTTGGAAAATCCGCAAGACATCATCAACGACATCCTGCCTGCCGTGCCCGCGCCCGAATGCGTCGAAGCCGATCGCGCCGCAGCTATCCGTTACGCAGTCGAACGTGCTGCTTCAAGCGACATCATCCTGATTGCCGGCAAAGGACATGAAAACTATCAGGATGTACAAGGCGTGAAGCACCATTTTTCTGATTTTGAAGTTGCAGAGAAAGCGTTGGCAGAACTCAGGTAAAAATATTTTCCAGATAATTCCTTAAGGCCATTGGCAAATAGGAAATTACACATTACTCCATCTCACTTTTAGTAGGCAAAAATATGCAACGTTATACTCCTTTATTCAATGCCTTGCTTGCGGCCGTCCCTTATTTAACCCGTGAAGATTTACCCAAAGCTCCTCCGGCTGAAAATGAGGATTTGGTATGTCATTGGTTATTTAGGCATTTAGGTTGGTATCACGAATCAGGTGAATGGCATTATGCTGATCATCAATTTATGGAGTATATGGAGTGGAAAGAACCGCATTTAAAATTAGGGAAGTTTTATCCTATACAAAAGCTAGGCATTGAAATAGATGCGACAGGAATTGATGACGAAGTATGCAAACGTACATTAGCAGAATTTTGCGCTCACGAAGGTATTCCCGTGCCGGATGATCAAGGTGAATTGGAAGATCTTTTTGAGAGTGAAGAGATGGAAATGTTTGCAATGTTCAATGATAGTAACTATGTCTTAGAGGCTTACGATGCATTACTTAAGCCTCATGGGCTTCGGCTAATAGACATTGGTTATGCTGAAAATGCCTTCCTACTGATGGTCAAAGATGATGATGAGGCAGTGGGAAATGTAGAGCAGGCACTGATCGATTTAGGATATGTCGATATTGAAGAGTAATTTTTGAGTGTATACAGACAGAGTGGAGTCACCGTAGGGTAGAGAGGTTTTGCTGTACTTCGTATTAGACTTATCGATTCCACTATAAATTTGACAACAATGTAATCAATTTTCAGACGGCCCGGCAGCCTTAAGGTCGTCTGAAAACGTTTATCCCCCACAAAATAAAAGCAACACAACCCACGCATTACGGCACGTCAGCCATTAAACCCATCACAGTTGTTTCAGACGACCCCGATTTGGAATTTTAAAGGTCGTCTGAAAAACGAGGAGACCGATTTGATGCTGAAAATGCCGACAAAAACCCTTTTAATCAGTGCAGTCATGATTTTATTTGCAGGCTGTACCACCAAACAACTGCCGCGCCCGAACGCCGAAATTGCCGAACTGAGGGCGAAAGAACCGCCGGCGGCGCAAAGCCTGCCCAATCCTGTTAAAGGCAAGCGTTTTGACGATACTTGGGGCGCGGCGCGCAGCCAGGGGCGCAGACATGAAGGTGTGGATATTTTCGCTAAGAAAAACACGCCGATACGCAGTACGACGCCCGGTATCGTAACCAAAATCGGGCGCAACCGATTGGGTGGCAAAGTCATCGGCATCCAAGGGCCGGGCGCATGGCATTACTATGCCCACCTCAACAAATTCGCCAACATCCGCCTGTATGAACGCGTGAAAGAAGGACAGGTCATCGGCTATGTCGGCAAAACCGGCAACGCCAAAACCACGCCGGCCCATTTGCATTACGGCGTGTATCTGCCAAGTGGTGCGATTAATCCGTATCCGTTGATTAATCAGGACAAATAGGTCGTCTGAAAAAAGAGTGAAGAGATGAATGCAAAGATAAGGGCAGCGAACATCATCGGTATGGAGGCAGCGCTGGCTGCTGATGCAATGGGTGTTTGTTCTGATTTTATCGAATGTTTTCGGACGTAAAGTATTTCGCGAATAATTACGGAAATATTTCTGATGGGTATTCTGGGGATTTTGCCGTGATGGCGGGTGACCCAATACTGAGCCTAAACCGCATTATGAGGCGAATACAGTAGCCTTTCAGGCTGCCTGAAAATTTGTTTAGATATATAAATTAAGGAAAATTCAGATGAACGTCAAATCTCTCATTCTTAGTGCTGCAGCTGTTTTTATGCTCAACGGCTGTACTGGTCTACTGTGGGAACAGGAAGGCCTCCTTGCCGGCAGCCGCGGCATGACTCACGAGGAGCAGAAAATAACAGTTAAAAAAGCAGGGACAGACCAAATCCGTGCTTTTGCAAAAACCCAATCTGAGAGTAAAACCCTGCCGCCCAACCGTCTGTTAATGATGGGTGACAAATACTGGTATCTTGTTGATGAAGATGATTCCAAAGCACTGGTGCCGGTTTTGGGTAGCAAGCTCTCCCAACGTTTTACCATAAGTCAAATACATCCCAAAACAGGCAAATCGGTAAATCAAATCAAAGAGCTGCATGTTGGTATAGAGGAAGACAAATTTACTATAGATAGTCTATGTTTGAATTACAGCATCAGTCCTAACCTTCCTGATTCAGAGCAACAGCGGGAGCAAAATATGTTGGAACAGCAATCGTTCAAACATGAGGGAAATAACTACCAGCGCTGTTTCGGTCAGGTCTGGGGTCAAGTATACAACAAACCAGACAATCTACCAGCCGAATATCGGTTTGAACAAAGCATACCCGTCCAGCTCTATACTGTTTCCAAAAAGGACGTTAAGAAAGTAAACGGTAAAATCGTTGCACGCAATATCGTCCTTACGCCTTTGACCTTGGCAGGTGATATTGTTATGTTTCCATTATATGTCGTACTTTTGATTTCTGAGTTTTAACTGGCTGCAATTATACACTCTGCTATTCTGACTGAAAAAACGGCAAACCCATGGTGTTGTGTTTCTCCGATTATCAGAAGAGTGAAAAACGGTGGCTGAGTGTAATAGGTCATCTGAAAAAAGAGTGAAGAGATGAATGCAAAAAAATTGGTCAAGGCAACGAACATCATCGGTATGGTAGCGGTGACACTGCTGGTGTACTGGGTGTTCGCGTTGATATTGATCCAAGTCTTCGGACTCAAGGTGTTCCGTGAACACATTACAGAAATTTTCCTGATGAGTATTTTGGGGATTTTGGCTGTGATGGGTGGTACGTTGATGCTGAACATCATGTTGAATCTGACCCGTCTTGCCGAGCGCGGGCAGGAAGAAGAAGTCCGTGGCGGTAGGAAAACCGTATATCTGCTGTTGGCGGTATTTCCTATTTTGGCGGCGTTGCTGTTCGGCGGCAATTACCTGACTATTCGGCAAAAACGCGACATCTTAACCCAATCGTCGGAGCGCATCGTCAAAGACAATCCTGCTCAAATAGATGCATTGACAGATTACCGTTTCGACTTGGCGTATATTAAAAAATCGTCAGAAATCCTTGATTTGATGGCTAAAGATGATTTGTCGTTCAGATCTGCCATGATTATCGTGCAGGATAAGATCGACAACAAACCGGTTTATCTGGCTTTTTCAGCCGATTCCCGCCTTAACGTAGGTGGCGAAGCTGTACCTGCCGCCAGTCAAAATGTAGAAGGTAATGATAATTTTGTCATGGACCGAAATGGTGAGAAAGTGATGATCAAGAAAATGGACTATGTCTATTCTCCGAATTTAAAGGAGCGCGAATATCTGCAAAAAGTATTTGCCGGACAAACTCAGGAAATGCGCTATGAAGCGGAAGACGGTCATTACAGCCTCTGCCACCCTTACCGTAAAAACGGTAAAACCATCGTATTGTGTTTCTCCGATTATCAGGAGTACGGAAAAATCGGTAGCTGAGTGTGGGTAGGTCGTCTGAAAAATGAAAATAACGAATTGGTTTTCAAGTAAATTTCCCGATTATAAGAAACTGCCTAAAAGCGGCAAGTTTTTAGCATGGCTGACTTTGGTGCAGGGCATAGCTTGGCTGGTATTGGCGATAATTCAGCTTTGGTTTGGACTGACAAACGACCTAGGCATAATATGGTTGGTTTTGCTGTTTTGGGGTTTCGTGGGCACTTGGGGAGTGTTGGCGTTGTCTGCTGCATGGAATGCGTTTAAATTCCGCGCGGTAGGTTTCCGTAGAATGATATACGTTTTTGCTCCATGCGTATTTCAGATAGCTTTTGCCAGTAGTATATTTTCTTTTGCTTTTTATTTGGACAGTGTGCTAAAGCTGCAATTTCATTTCTCTGCTAACCATTTTGCTTTAGGCGTAAACTTTGCCGCTATTATTTTTATCGTGTTGGCAGTGCGCAACCTTCACTATTTTAAAACGATTCCGCAAAATGAAAATGTGGATCCAAGCGCAGAGCCTCTCGAACAAGGACAAGATGTACAACCATGAAACCACTAGACCTAAATTTCATCTGCCAAACCCTCAATCTTCCGACGCCGTCTGAAAACAAACCCGTGTCGCGAATCGTAACCGACAGCCGCGACATTCGCGCGGGCGATGTGTTTTTCGCATTGGCGGGCGAGCGGTTTGACGCGCATGATTTTGTTGAAGACGTATTGGCTGCGGGTGCGGCGGCGGTTGTGGTTTCGCGCGAAGATTGTGCTGCTTTGGACGGCGCGTTGAAAGTCGATGACACGCTTGCCGCGTTGCAAACGTTGGCGAAGGCGTGGCGCGATAATGTGAACCCGTTTGTGTTCGGCATTACCGGCTCGGGCGGCAAGACGACGGTGAAGGAAATGTTGGCTGCGGTATTGCGTCGCCGTTTCGGCGATGATGCCGTGTTGGCGACGGCGGGCAATTTCAACAACCACATCGGATTGCCGCTGACTTTGTTGAAATTAAATGAAAAACACCGCTATGCCGTGATTGAAATGGGCATGAACCATTTCGGCGAACTGGCGGTTTTGACGCAAATCGCCAAACCAGATGCTGCCTTGGTCAACAACGCCTTGCGCGCCCATGTCGGCTGCGGTTTTGACGGCACGAACGATATTGCCAAGGCGAAAAGCGAGATTTATCAAGGTTTGGGTGAAGACGGATTGGCTTTGATTCCGTGCGAAGACGAACATGCCGCCGTGTTTCAGACGACCTCCCAAAGTCATAAGCAGCGGACTTTTGGCGTCGATAGCGGCGATGTCCATGCGGAAAATATTGTGCTGAAACCTTTGTCGTGTGAATTTGATTTGGTGTGCGGCGATGAGCGCGCCGCCGTAGTGCTGCCCGTTCCCGGCCGCCACAATGTTCACAACGCTGCCGCTGCCGCTGCGTTGGCTTTGGCAGCAGGTTTGAGTTTGGACGATGTGGCGGAAGGTTTGAAAGGCTTCAGCAATATCAAAGGTCGTCTGAACGTCAAAGCCGGCATCAAAGGCGCGACCCTGATTGACGATACTTACAACGCGAACCCCGATAGCATGAAAGCCGCGATTGACGTGTTGGCGCGTATGCCTGCGCCGCGTATTTTTGTGATGGGCGATATGGGCGAACTGGGCGAGGACGAGGCCGCCGCCATGCACGCCGAAGTCGGCGCGTACGCCCGAGACCAAGGCATCGAAGCAGCCTATTTTGTCGGCGATAACAGCGTCGAAGCGGCGGAAACATTTGGTGCGGACGGTTTGTGGTTCGCCGCCAAAGACCCGTTGATTCAAGTGTTGAGCCACGATTTGCCTGAACGCGCCACCGTGTTGGTGAAAGGTTCGCGCTTTATGAAGATGGAAGAAGTCGTCGAGGCATTGACGGATAAAGAGGCCGTCTGAAAATGAAAAACCGACGTTTTTTTAAAGCCTTATTGCTGATTGCCGCTCTGATTGGTGCGTTTTATGCCGGAATGCGGACGCAGGCGTATCTTTATGAGGACCTCTGTCTGGATTTAGGCGGCGGCAGGAATCCGGGAAATTATCCGATTTGCGTGATTGAGAAAGACACTAACGCAGCCGTCGCTCAATAACGCTGCCATCTCTCTAAACAACGGATAACGGGTTCGCTAGAAACCTGCATAGAGAGTGAACTTCAGCAGGCACTGACTGTCATAAGCAGCTTGATAATCAACAAAGGTCGTCTGAAACTTTTTCAGACGATCCAAAAACCAAAATTTAAAACGGGCGATAAGCCCAATGTAACAACAAAAACAAAAGGAAGCCCCATGTTTTTATGGCTTGCACATTTCAGTAACTGGTTGACCGGTCTGAATGTCTTTCAATACACCACATTCCGCGCCGTCATGGCAGCTTTGACCGCCTTGGCGTTTTCCCTGCTGCTCGGTCCGTGGACCATCCGCAAACTGACGCAGTTAAAAGTCGGGCAGGCAGTGCGTACCGACGGGCCGCAAACCCACCTCATCAAAAACGGCACGCCGACGATGGGCGGCTCGCTGATTCTGACCGCCATCACCGTATCCACGTTGTTGTGGGGCAACTGGGCAAACCCGTATATTTGGATTCTTTTGGGCGTATTGCTTGCCACGGGCGCACTCGGGTTTTACGACGACTGGCGCAAAGTCGTCTATAAAGACCCCAACGGTGTTTCCGCCAAATTCAAAATGGTGTGGCAGTCAAGCGTCGCCATCGTTGCCGCGCTTGCCTTGTTTTACCTTGCGTCCAATAGCTCCAACAACATCCTCATCGTTCCCTTCTTCAAACAAGTCGCTTTGCCGCTGGGCGTGGTCGGCTTCGTCGTCCTGACCTATCTGACCATCGTCGGCACTTCCAACGCCGTCAACCTCACCGACGGCCTTGACGGACTTGCCGCCTTCCCCGTTGTCCTCGTTGCCGCCGGTCTCGCCATCTTCGCCTACGCCAGCGGCCATGCCCAATTTGCCCAATACCTGCAACTGCCTTATGTCGCAGGTGCGAACGAAGTCGTGATTTTCTGTACCGCCATGTGCGGCGCGTGTCTAGGATTTTTGTGGTTCAACGCCTATCCTGCGCAAGTTTTCATGGGCGACGTCGGCGCACTGGCATTGGGTGCGGCACTCGGTACCGTTGCCGTCATCGTCCGCCAAGAGTTCGTCCTCGTCATCATGGGCGGTCTGTTCGTCGTCGAAGCCGTGTCCGTTATGCTTCAGGTCGGCTGGTATAAGAGAACCAAAAAACGCATCTTCCTGATGGCGCCCATCCACCACCACTACGAACAAAAAGGCTGGAAAGAAACCCAAGTCGTCGTCCGCTTCTGGATTATTACCATCGTCTTGGTGTTAATCGGATTGAGTACGCTGAAAATCCGCTAAGTCGCTTTCCCTTTTCTGACGTTCACATTTTCAGACGACCTGATGAGATCCATCGGGTCGTCTGAATTTTTAAGAGGGCAGGGCAGATGGATTGCCGTCACATATTCTTGCGATGTTGGGACAATGGTGCGTCAAACCCGCCACATTCATTTTCAGACGACCCCTCACCATATCAAGCTGATATAATCCCCGCCAATCATATTTACACGGAGTCATCATGCAGTTCTCGGCATTCGGCGAAAAATTCACGCAACACAGCGGCATCCTGCAACTTATGGACGACCTCGGCGACGCGCTCAAAAGCGACAAGCCCGTCAACATGCTCGGCGGCGGCAATCCGGCGCGGATCTCCGAAGTCAACTCCGTGTTCGCCGACGTATTTTCAAAGCTGGCGGCGGAACACGCCGTCGAGAACATCGGCAACTACTCCAACCCCCAAGGCGATGCCGCGCTGATTGACGCGTTGACCGCCTTCCTCAACCGCGAATACGGCTGGAACTTGACCGCTGACAATATCGCGTTGACTAACGGTTCACAGAACGCGTTTTTCTATCTTTTCAACCTCTTCGGCGGCAAATTTAAGGTTTCAGACGACCTTTCCGTAGAGAAAGCCATCCTGCTGCCACTCGCGCCCGAATACATCGGCTATGCCGACGTGCATGTCGAAGGGCAGCACTTCGTTTCCGTCAAACCGAAAATCGAAGCTGTCGAACACGAAGGCGAAGAAGGCTTCTTCAAATACCACGTGGACTTTGACGCGCTGGAAAGCCTGCCTGAACTCAAAGCGGGCAAAATCGGCGCGATTTGCTGTTCGCGCCCGACTAACCCGACCGGCAATGTGCTGACCGACGGCGAAATGGCGCGGCTGGACGCTTTGGCGCAAGAACACGGCATTCCGCTGATTATCGACAACGCCTACGGAATGCCGTTCCCCAACATCATTTACAGCGACGTGACGCTGAATTGGCACGAAAACATCATCCTTTGCTTCAGCCTTTCCAAAGTCGGCCTGCCGGGCGTGCGCACCGGCATCATCGTCGCTGCGCCCGAAGTCGTCAAAGCCGTCAGCAGCCTGAACGCGATTGTGAACCTGTCGCCCACCCGCTTCGGCGCAGCCATCGTAACGCCGCTGTTGCAGGACGGTCGTCTGAAACAGCTTTCAGACGACGTCATCCGGCCGTTTTACCGCAAACAGGCGCAAACTGCCGTCTCGCTGCTCAAGCGCGAGCTGGGCGCGTATCCGCTGAAAATCCACAAGCCCGAAGGCGCGATTTTCCTGTGGCTCTGGTTTGAAAACCTGCCCGTTTCATCGCAAACCCTGTACGAAATGCTCAAAGCCGAAGGCACGCTGATCATTCCGGGCGAACATTTCTTCGTTGGCATCGACACGCAGGATTACCCGCACGCCCGCGAGTGCATCCGCATGAGCATCGCGCAGGACGCTCAAACGCTGGAAAAAGGCATCGCCGCCATCGGCAGGGTGGTGCGCGGTTTGTACGACGCGGCGTAAACGGTAAAGTTGACAGCCATTCAGTCAAAAGGTCGTCTGAAAACGGTTTCAGACGACCTTTTATCATTTATAGTGAATTAACTTTAAACCAGTACGGCGTTGCCTCGCCTTGCCGTACTATCTGTACTGTCTGCGGCTTCGTCGCCTTGTCCTGATTTAAATTTAATCCACTATATTTTTTGAAATGAAATTAATTTTCTTTTAGAATTAACCGTTACGACCGACTTTTGAAAGAAAATACAAATGATTAAGCCCGCTTCCAGACTCAGCATCCTCAGCCTCTCCCTCCTTGCCGTTTCGGCGGCATTTGCCTCAGACGAACCCCAAGTCCGAGAAACCGCCGAACTTGAAACCATCACCGTAACCGCCAGCGCGGACGCATCCAAGGGCGGTTTGATTCCTGCATTTAAGGGCGGACAGGTGGCGCGCGGCAGCCGCGTGGGTATTTTGGGCAATAAAAAAAACCTAGAATCGCCGTTCTCCAATACTGCTTACACCAATAGGCTGATTCAGGACAAACATGCGCGCAGCGTCGGCGACGTACTGCAAAACGACCCGACCGTCCGCGTTGCGCGCGGTTACGGCAATTTTCAGGAAGCGTATTTCATACGCGGCTTTGCCGCCGAATCGGACGATACCATGTACAACGGCCTTTACGGCATCCTGCCGCGCCAATACATCGCCACTGAGCTTTTCGAACGCGTGGAAGTCCAGCGCGGCGCATCCGCCTTCTTAAACGGCATGGCGCCGGGCGGCAACAATATCGGCGGCACGGTATCCGTATTGCCCAAACGCGCGTCCAATGAAGGATTGAACCGGCTGACTGCCAATTACGGCGCGGGAAAACGCGGTGGTTTGGCGGCGGACGTGGCGCGCCGTTTCGGACAAAATCAGGAATTCGGCGTGCGCGTCAATGCGGCGCACCATAACGGCAAAACCGCAATAGACGACGAAAAGTCCAAACTCAGCCTGGTCAATGTCGGCCTAGACTGGCGCAATGAAAATGCCCGCCTGTCCGCCGATTTGGGCTGGCAGGACAACAAGCTCAAAGCCACGCGTACCAATGTTACCCTGTCAGGCATGACCGCCGTGCCGGCCGCGCCTGATGCTTCGTCCAACTGGGCGCAGCCCTGGACGTATTCCAACGAGCGCGACTGGTTCGGCACAATGCGTGGCGAATACGATTTCAACGACAACCTGACTGCCTACGCCGCCTATGGCTTCCGCCGCAGCAAGGAAAACAATTCTCTGGCAAACCTGACTGTCCGCAATGTCAACGGCGACGGATCGATTTACCGCTTCGACAACGCGCGTAAGGATAAAATCGACACGGGCGAAATCGGTTTGCGCGGCAAATTCAATACGGGCGCGGTAGAGCACGAATGGACCGCCGCCGCCAACCGTTTCCAATCCTCGCGCAAAAACGCTTACATCATGGATTGGGGCAACCAATATACGACCAACCTCTACAACCCGTCCCGCTATCCGCAACCCGCAGCCGCCGACCCGCTGTATTCGGGCAACGACATAGGCAATCCTGCCGTTACCGGCAAAACGCGCCTGACCAGCTTCGCCTTGGGCGACACCTTCAGCCTTTGGGACAAACGCCTGCAATTCATGCTTGGAGCGCGCTGGCAGCAGGTGCATAACAAGGCTTACGCCTATAATACGGGCGCGCAAACCGAAAATTACAAAAAATCGCGCCTCAGTCCCGCCGTCGGCGCGGTGTACCGCATCACGCCGAATTGGTCGGTGTACGGCAACTACATCGAAAGCCTGGGACAAGGCGCGACCGCAGGCTCGACTGCCTCCATCAACGGCCGGGCCTACGCCGTCAGCAATGCCGGCGAATCGCTCAAACCCTATGTTTCCAAACAAAAAGAAATCGGCACGAAATTTGAAACCAACGGCTTCGGCGCAGGATTGGCCCTGTTCCACACCGACAAACCGCGTTCGCTTTACGTTGCCGAAAGCGGCAACACCGCCCGCTTCACCTCCGAAGGCAAAGACCGCCACCAAGGTGCGGAAATCACCGTTTACGGCGAAGTTGCCCCGGGCGTGAAACTCTTGGGCGGCGTAACCCTGCTCGATGCCAAACAGAAATCCACCGGCTCGTCCTCGACCGACGGCAAACGCACCATCGGTGTGGCTAAAACCCAGGCCAACATCGGCTTGGAATGGGAAGTGCCGAAAGTGCAGGGGCTGGCGTTTGACGGCCGCATGGTCTATACCGGCTCTTCCTACGCCGACGCCGCCAACACGCTCAAAGTCGGCGGCTGGACACGCTTCGACCTCGGCGCACGCTACCGCACCCAAATCGGCAGCCACGAAACCACCTTCCGCGCCCGTCTCGACAATGTTGCCAACAAAAAATACTGGGCATCCGTCGGCGGCTATCCCGGCAGCGGCTACCTGAACGCCGGCGCGCCGCGCAGCTTCACCCTGTCGGCTTCGGTCGATTTTTAAGGGACGGGCGGCAAACGGCCTCCAACGGTCCAAAGGTCGTCTGAAACGTTTTCAGACGACCTTGGAGCCTGAGGCGTCCGACTTTGGCCTACGCTTTCGGACAACCGCCGTAAAACTCTGCCTTTGCGGCATCGGCACCGACAACGGACAATGGGTTTTGCCGCTCCGCCGCTTTCTCCGAATAACGTCAAACCCACCAAAAGGTCGTCTGAAACGTGTTCCAAATCCAAAACGCCACCTTCGCCATACCCGGCCGCTCGCTGCTGCACGACATCTGCGTCAACTTTTCCCCTAACCGCGTGTACGGCCTCATCGGACACAACGGCTCGGGCAAGTCCACGCTGTTGAAACTGCTCACCCGCCAGCATGAACCCGCAGGCGGCAGGATATTGCTGAACGACAAAGAAATACGCGCCTATTCCGCCCGCGCATACGCCAAAGAAGTCGCCTATCTTCCGCAGCACCTGCCCGCCGCCACCGCGCTGACCGCGCGCGAGCTGGTTATGATGGGGCGTTATGCCTGGAGCGGGCTTTTAGGGCGCTCGAACGATGCGGACAGACAGGCGGTGGAACAGGCGTTGCGGCTGACGCATACGGAAAAATTTGCCGATCAAATCGTCGATACGCTTTCGGGTGGCGAACGTTCGCGCGTCTGGCTGGCGATGTGCCTGGCGCAGCAAAGCCGCTTTTTGCTGCTGGACGAACCGCTTGCCGCTTTGGACATCGCCCACCAAATTGACGTGATGGCACTGGTGCGCAAGCTGTCTCGCGATTTGGGTTTGGGCGTCATCATCGTCATCCACGACATTAATCTGGCGGCGCAGTATTGCGATGAACTGGTCGCGCTCAAACAGGGACGGCTATTAAAAACGGGCAAACCCGCCGACATCATGACCGCAGAAGTGTTGAAAGACATTTACAGCGTCGATATGAACATCATCGCCCATCCTGAAAACGGCCGCCCCGTGGCATTGCCTTGACGCAGGCAAGCCGTCCCGCCGCATAAGTTCCGACCATAAAATCCGCCGCCCGAATCCAAACCGGATGACATTGCAGACCATTGTAGAATACCTGTATCCGATATGTTTCAGACGACCCTTTATTCAAAAACCGAAAGACCTTCCAAGCTGATGTCCCACCGCTTTTCAGACGACATTCCCCGCCTTGCCGCACGGCTGTTTTTTACCGCCGCCCTCCTGTTTTCCCTGCCTGCACCCGCCGCACCGCGCGTGGCGACTTCGGACTGGACGGTCGCTGAAACACTGACGGCGATGGGGCATCCGCCCGTCAGCGTCGCCGACCGCCGCGTGTACGATACCTGGGTGAACCATCCGCCGCTGCCCGCTGCCGTCAAGGAAGCGGGGCTGCGCTTCCAGCCGAATTTGGAGCGGCTGTATCAGATAAAGCCTGATTTTTTCGTGCAATCTTCCTGGTATGCCGCCGCCAAGTCCCAGTTTGAAAAAATCTCCCCGGTACGCGAAGTGGATTTCGGCACGGCAAAAGGCATCGAATATGCCCACACGGTCGAAGCCACGCGCAGGCTGGGTAAAATCATCGGCGACCCTGCCGCTGCCGAAAAGCTGATTGCCGGTACGGAAAACCTGTTTGCTCGCGCCAAACCCGCGCTTTCGGCATATCGCGGCCGCCCGTTTGCGGTGGTGCAGTTTGCCGACGGGCGGCATTTGCGGATTTACGGCAAGACTTCGCTGTTTCAGGCCGTGTTCGACAAATTGGGGCTGAACAATGCCTGGACGGGCAAAAGCAACGAATGGGGTTTCGAAAACATCACGCTTTTAGATTTGGCAAAGCTGCCGCCGGACACGCTGCTGATCATCGTCAAACCGCATCCTCAAAATACACGTGCAACGCTCGAAAAAAGCGCACTTTGGCAACGCCTGCCGTTCAGCCGCCCTGCAAACCGCCGCATCTTCGAGCCGTCGTGGAGCTACGGCGCGCTGCCGTCCATGCAGCGTTTCACTTTGCAACTGATGCGTTCGATGTCGTCTGAAAACCCGTCCGCACAAAAGGAAGCCGCATGGTAAAGATTTTCAGACGACCCCTGCCTATCCTTGTCGCCACGTTGGCAATATCGTGCGCGCTGACGGCGTTTTGGATATTGAAGCTGGAATGGACGCTGCCGTGGCTGCGGCTGTTTGACCGTCCCGACAGCCTGCCTTTGGACGCGCTGATGGTGCAGAACAACACCCTGCCCCGCATGGCGATGGCGCTGCTCGCGGGTGGCAGTACGGCGATGGCGACCATGCTGATGCAGCAGTTGATGCGCAATCCGCTCGCATCCGACAGTACGCTGGCAGTTAGCAGCGGCGCGCAGGCGGCTTTGGTGGCGGCGACCGTGTTCGCCCCTTCCTTCCTTGCCTACGGTACGTCCGCCGTGGCGTTTGCCGGCGCAGCGGCGGCTTTGGGTGCGGTATTGCGGCTGTCGGCACGGCGCGCCCTGCAACCGCTCAGCGTCGTGCTGGCGGGTTTGGTGGTCAGCCTGTATCTGGGTTCCCTCACCGGTATCGTGATGCTGTTTTTCAGCGAAGAGACGCGCGGCGTGATGCAGTGGGGCAGCGGCTCCCTGGTGCAGGACAGTTGGCGCGATACGTTGGGGCTTTTGTGGCGGATTGCCGTTGCCGCCATACTTACCGCCTTTTTAATCAAACCGTTAAACATCATGAGCCTGGGCGACACGCAGGCGGAATCGGCAGGCATACCGGTGAAGAAAATCCGCCTGCTGTCTTTGGCGGTTGCTGCATTTTTGAGTGCGGGCGTGGTCGGCTTTGTCGGCATGATGGGCTTTGTCGGATTGGCGGCGGCGACGCTGGTGCGGCAAATGGGCGTACGCACGCTGTCCATGCGCCTGATTTGTTCCTTCATCGTCGGCGCACTGCTTTTGATGCTGACGGACAACGGCCTGATGCTGCTGAAACACTACCGCGGCACCTATCTGCCCGCCGGCGCTGTAACTGCCCTCGTCGGCGCGCCGCTTTTGTTGTGGCTGACGGCGAAAGCACCTCCGCGTCCTTCGTTTCAGACGACCTCCGATATTTCAACCGCCGCACCGCACGTCCCGCGCCTCTTGCGTTTTCTGCCGCTTATCGCCGTCGCCGTATCGGTATTGGCGTTTACGGTCGGACGCTATGACGAAACCCTGCGCCTGACCATAGACCCGGAATATTTCGTATTCCGCTACCCGCGCGTGCTGCTCGCCGCCGCCACCGGCACCATGCTCGCGTTGACCGGTGTCATACTGCAAAGGCTGACGCAAAACCCGATGGCGGGACCCGAACTCTTGGGCATCAGCTCCGGAACGGCATTCGGCGCGATGGCGGTAGTGATGCTGTTCGGCATTACCTCGGGCAGCGGCTGGTTTTGGCTGACAGGCATCGTTTCCGCTCTCGTATCCTTGGGGCTGTTGATGCTGTTCAACCGCAAAAACGGATTTACCCCCGAAAAAATCCTGCTTACCGGCATGGCACTGGCCGCACTCGCCGATGCCGCCATCCGCATTTGGACGGCAAGCGGCGATTTCCGCGTACAACTGCTTTTATTGTGGATGTCAGGTTCGACCTATCAGGCAACGCCCGAATCCGCCCTTACTGTCGGCCTCCTCGCCGTCGCCTCGCTCCTCCTCATCCTCCCGCTGCAACGCTGGCTCGGACTGCTCAGCCTGAACGCGACAATCGCCCGCTCCGTCGGCATCAACGTCCCCCTCGCACGGCTGGTGCTGATCGTCTCAAGCGCAGCGTTAACCGCCTTATCCACCCTGCTTATCGGCCCCTTGAGCTTCGTCGGACTGCTTGCGCCGCATCTGGCCCGTATGCTCGGCGCACGCCTGCCCAAACAGCAACTTGCCGCCGCCGCACTCATCGGTGCATCGGTTATGATGACGGCCGACTGGCTGGGCAGGCAGGTAATGTTCCCTTACGAAGTCCCCGCCGGAATGATGGCCACGCTCATAGGCGGCGCATATTTCATGATGATGATGCGCAAGCTTTAATGCGAACGGAGATACAAAAAGGTCGTCTGAAAACAGTTTCAGACGACCTTTTTGTTTAATTTATTCGATAATAAAAATCTAACAAAAATAAAATCTCAATTAATAATAACAATATTAAATTGAAGTCATAGTTCCAATAGGCAAAATCTTTCTGTATAGTCCTATTCATAGTTTAATTAAAAGGAAAAATAAATGTCGATACAAGAAATTTATGAATGCCAAGAAACAGGCTACGAATATGCTTTTCGGCAAATCGTTTTATAAACCACTGACCATTTCACAAAGGAAATTATTATGACTGTCTCTAAATGTCCCGTAACCTACCTGACCATGAACAACGGCGCCCCAGTTGCCGACAATCAAAACAGCCTGACCGCTGGTCCGCGCGGCCCGTTGCTGGCGCAGGATTTGTGGCTGAATGAAAAACTTGCCGACTTCGTGCGCGAAGTGATACCCGAACGCCGTATGCACGCCAAAGGTTCGGGCGCGTTCGGTACATTCACTGTGACGCACGACATCACGAAATACACCCGCGCCAAAATCTTCAGCGAAGTCGGCAAGCAAACCGAGATGTTCGCCCGTTTCACCACCGTGGCAGGCGAGCGCGGCGCAGCCGATGCGGAACGCGACATCCGCGGCTTTGCGTTGAAGTTCTATACCGAAGAAGGCAACTGGGACATGGTCGGCAACAACACGCCTGTGTTCTTCCTGCGCGATCCGCGCAAATTCCCCGACCTGAACAAAGCCGTCAAACGCGATCCGCGCACCAATATGCGCTCCGCTACGAACAACTGGGACTTCTGGACGCTGCTGCCCGAAGCCCTGCACCAAGTCACCATCGTCATGAGCGACCGCGGCATTCCCGCCAGTTACCGCCATATGCACGGCTTCGGTTCGCATACTTACAGCTTCTGGAACGAAGCGGGCGAACGTTTTTGGGTGAAATTCCATTTCCGCAGCCGGCAAGGCATTAAAAACCTGACCAACGAAGAAGCCGCAAAAATCATCGCCGACGACCGCGAAAGCCACCAGCGCGACCTGTATGAAGCCATCGAGCGCGGCGAGTTTCCGAAATGGACGATGTACATCCAAGTCATGCCTGAAGCCGATGCGGAAAAAGTGCCGTATCATCCTTTCGACCTGACCAAAGTTTGGCCGAAAAAAGACTATCCGCTGATTGAAGTGGGCGAATTCGAGTTGAACCGCAATCCCGAAAACTTCTTCGCCGATGTGGAACAATCCGCCTTTGCACCGAGCAACCTTGTTCCCGGTATCGGCGCCAGCCCCGACAAAATGCTGCAAGCCCGTTTGTTCAATTACGCCGACGCGCAACGCTACCGCTTGGGCGTAAACTTCCGCCAAATCCCCGTCAACCGCCCGCGTTGCCCCGTTCACAGCAACCAGCGCGACGGACAAGGCCGTGCCGATGGCAACTACGGCAGCCTGCCGCACTACGAACCCAACAGCTTCGGCCAATGGCAGCAACAGCCCGACTTCGCCGAACCGCCTTTGAAAATCAACGGCGACGCGGCGCACTGGGACTACCGCCAAGACGATGACGACTACTTCAGCCAACCGCGCGCCTTGTTTAACCTGATGAACGACGCGCAGAAACAAGCTTTATTCGACAACACCGCCGCAGCCATGGGCGACGCGCCCGACTTCATCAAATACCGCCACATCCGCAACTGCCACCGTTGCGACCCCGCCTACGGCGAAGGCGTGGCGAAAGCCTTGGGGCTGACCGTCGAAGATGCACAAGCCGCCCGCGCGACCGACCCTGCATTGGGTCAGCCAGGTTTGCTGTAAATGGGAGGAGCCATGTGGATAGAGATTGAAGAATGGTTATCCCACGCAATCTGATACCGCAAACCGTAAGTCATTGATATCGGAGAGATACGCAAAACAAAAAGGTCGTCTGAAAATTTTCAGACGACCTTTTATTTCAAATCTTCAAAAGATTATTTTTTGTTCAGAGAGTCGCGGATTTCGCGCAACAGCAATACTTCTTCGCTAGGTTCTGCAGGTGCTTCTTCAACAGGCGCTTCGGCTTTTTTCATGGAGTTTAATGCTTTGATAACGGAGAAAATCGCAGCAGCGATGATCAGGAAGCTGATAACGGAGTTGATGAACAGACCGAGGTTCAGGGTGACGGCACCGGCTGCTTGGGCTGCCGCCAAGTTGGCATAGCCTTCTGCGGGCGCTTGCGCACCGTTTTTCAGGGTGATGAACAGGTTGGAGAAGTCAACGCCGCCGATCAACAGACCGATAGGGGGCATAATTACGTCGTCAACCAAAGATTTAACGATGCCGCTAAACGCAGTACCGACGACCATACCGACTGCCAAGTCGATAACGTTGCCGCGCATAATAAACTGTTTAAATTCTGAAGCAATAGACATAAATGTCCTCCTGTATGTTTGTGGATAATAAAGTGAAATTTTTAAAAAAAGTGCGTCCGAAGTGACGGACGGGCTTTTTCAAACCGGCAGGCATGGTATCGTGTTATTTGTTAAACAAATTTTATAAAAGTTAAAATTTGTTTTTATGACAAAATTCCCGAAATATGCCGCCTTTTATATGAAAAAAGAACCGTCTGAAATCAGAGTGTAACTTTTTTACACCACTTAATCAGACGGTTTTTTGTGTAATAAGTTGTCTTTTCTACAAAATATTACAAATCATTACGCCTCTTCGTCGTTCAGGGCGTTGATGCTGTAACCGCCGTCAACGTAAGTGATTTCGCCGGTAATGCCTGAAGAGAGTTCGGAGAGCAGGAAGGCGGCGGTGTTGCCGACTTCATCAATGGTTACGTTGCGGCCGAGCGGATTGTGGGAAGCGACGTGTCCCAAGAGTTTGCTGAAATCGGCAATGCCGGAAGCAGCGAGGGTTTTAATCGGGCCGGCGGAAATGCCGTTGCAGCGGATGCCTTCCTTGCCCAAGCAGGCGGCGGTAAAGCGGATGCCTGCTTCGAGGCTGGCTTTTGCCATGCCCATGACGTTGTAGTTCGGAATCGCACGAACCGCGCCCAAGTAGCTCAGGGCGACGATGGCGGCGTTTCTGCCGCGCATCATCGGACGGGCGGCTTTTGCCAATGCGGGCAGGCTGTATGCGGAAATTTCGTGTGCGGTGTTAAACGCTTCGCGGCTGATACTGTCGAGGAAGTCGCCGCTCAAGGCTTCTTTCGGCGCGAAACCAATGGAGTGGACGAGGCCGTCCAAGCCGTCCCAATGTTTGCCCAAATCGACGAAAACTTGGTTGATTTCGTCGTCGCTGGCGACATCGCAGCGGAACACGAGTTCGGAACCCAATTCGGCGGCCATTTTGCGGACGCGCTCTTCCAGTTTGTCAACAACGTAGGTAAATGCCAAATCCGCGCCTTGTTCGCGGCAGGCTTTGGCAATGCCGTAAGCGATGGAACGCTCGGAAATCATGCCGGTGATCAGGATTTTTTTACCTTGCAGAAAACCCATTTTTTGTCCTTTAAAGTGTGGTATTGCGGTTTGATGAAACTGGGCATTATAGCAAACTGGGGCGGTTTCGGTATAGAAAACAAGAGATAACCTGTCGTCCTGACGTTTTTTGCATTTTTTCAGACGACCTCTTTGCGCTGTTTGCGGCTTCTTTCAAATGCCCGTTTAGTACCTTATGTTCAAACTTGTTTGTCCGGTTCGTGATGTTTCAGGCGCATGGCGAAAAACACCATCACCGCGCCCAATACCAGCGCGCTGCCCATCGCCAGATGGATGCCGTCGAGCATGGCTTGTTGCGGCGAGGCGGCGGAGGACAGTTTCTCGCCGATATTGGTTGCGCCGACGAAAAATGCCGCGCCGATCGCGCCGGCAATCGGGTTGATGGTGGTCAGAATCGCCGCGCCGTGGGGATTGAGTTTTTTCGGCAGCGCGTTCAAGCCGTGGGTTTCGCCCGTTACGCAGGCGGATACGGACACCGCCATCAGCGTGAACATGGCGGTCAGCATCATGACTTGCGTGTCAATCCGCAAAAACAGCCACAACACCGCCAGCGACACCGTCAGCATCACCGCGGCGGGCAACACGACAAACCGTCCGCCCTTTTTGTCCAGCAGTTTGCCGAACAAAGGCGCGGCAACCGCTTGGGCGATGCTCGCGGGCATCAGAATCAGCCCCGTCGCCGTACCCGTCAGCATCAGCACCTGCTGCGTGTACATCGGCATCATCAGTTCCAAACCCAAAAACAGGAACACTGCGCCCGCCAGAATCACGACGCAGTGGCGGAACTGCTTATACTCAAACGCTTGAAGGTTCAGCAGCGGCGTCGCCAAGCGGGACTGGCGGTATGCGAACCAGCCCACCAGCGCGACGGAGGCGGCAAACAGCAGGATAAATTCCGCCAGCGGCAGACTGGCGAAATTACTGCTCGCATACACCAGTCCGCCGAAGCCCGCAATCGACAGCACGGCAGACAAAATATCAATCTTCGGACGGCTGATGGTACTCAAATTGACCGTCAGATACTTGCCCACCAACACCATCGCCGCCAGCATAAACGGCGCAGTAAAGCCGAACAGCACGCGCCAATGCGTGTGGTCGATGATGATACCCGACAGTGTCGGCCCTATCGCGGGCGCGGCGGTGAACATCATGGTAATCACGCCCATCGCCGTTCCGCGTTTGTTCGGCGGGTAAATCGACAAAATGCCGTTAAACAGGAGCGGCACGAAAAATGCGGCAGACACCGCCTGCACCATCCGTCCCACGACCAGAAGCCCGAAAGTCGGCGCAAACGCGCAAATCAGCGAACCCGCCAAAAACGTCGCCTGCGTAAACAACACCATCTTGCGCGTTTCAAACCATTGAATCACGCCCGCCGTAATCGGCGTGAACGCGCCCATCACCAGCAAAAAGCCGGTCGTCAGCCATTGGACGGTGGTTTTGTCGACCCCAAAATCCTTCATAATCGGCGTGAGCGCAACATTTAAAAGCGTGTCGTTGAGATAGCCGAAAAACGCGCCGATAAACAGTGTCGCTACAACGGTTTTTGCAGGAAAATCGGGATTGTCGGCGTGGTATTCGTGAGCCGTATCGTCTGTGTCAATATCGGAAGCGTGCATAACATCGTATTGAAATATTTGAGAAACGCGGATTTTAACATGGGATATGTAAAAAAATGTTTATTTGGTTTTCCGCAAAACTTTTATATTCCGATATAATGACGTCTTCAAAAAATCATATTTCAAATAATTACGTTACGGACAAACATTATGGAAAATACTCAACATGTTTCGCGATGGCGTTTCGCCGTGAAAAGCGCCTCGCTGCATCTGCTTGTCAGTCTGGTTTTGGCGGGCTTGGCGGCGCTGCTTGTTTTTGAAGTCTGGTATCCCTTTCCCTATGCCGAACTGACCGGCGGTTTGGATTTGTATAAGTTGGTCGTATCAGTGGATATCGTGTGCGGTCCGCTGTTGACCCTGATTCTTGCCAGCCCCAAGAAAAAAATGCGCGAGCGCGTGGTCGATTTTTCCTTAATCGGCGCGATCCAGCTTGCCGCTTTGATTTACGGGTTGTACAGCGTATCCCTTGCCCGTCCTGTTGCCGCAGCTTTTGAGCGCGACCGTATCAATATTGTGACTGCCGCCGAAATCGATAAGGCGGATTTGGCAAAAGCCAAAGATGACTTCAAAACCCTGCCTTGGTTCGGTATAGAGCGCGTAGGCGTACGCGAGGCTGCCAATGTCGATGAAGGCAATGAAAGCCTGAGTTTGTCGCTGACGGGTATCGAGCCGAGTATGCGTCCGAATTGGTGGCTGCCCGACGGCCCTACCGAGCGCGAAAAAATCCGCCGCGTGATGAAGCCGTTGTCCGAATTGGCTGCCGCCCGCAATATGTCTGAAGTGGATATCGTCAAATCAGCCAAAGTATCTGCATCCGGCAAACCTTTGTTCTTCCTGCCCCTGACCAGCGGGCGCACGAAAGATTGGGTAGTCATCATGGATGAAAACGCAGATTTTGTGGGTTATGCGCCGATAGACGGTTTTATGACGAATAAAGCCGCGGAGACCAAAACCAAAGAGCAGGTTATTTAAGCGGTTTGGCGGGTCGTCTGAAAACGCAAATTCCAGTTTTCAGACGACCTTTTGCCATCCGCCTTCCAAGCTGCTAAACTATTTACATTATTTTTACTTGAGACATACGCACACATGAAAGACCCAGAGCAGAGCAGCATGACCGCCCGCCGTTTTTCGTGCGTATCGATATGAATCAGGCAGCTTGAGCGTTTCAGGCTGCCTTTTCGCGTTTGAACACAAAGGAATACAAAAATCATGGATTTCAGTTGGTTGGCAGAGCCGCATACTTGGATAGGCTTTGCCACGCTTCTGGTACTCGAAGTCGTCTTGGGGATAGACAACCTCGTTTTCGTCGCCATTTTGGCGAACAAAGTCAAACCCGCCCAACGAGACCGCGCGCGTATTACCGGTTTGGGGCTTGCGGTCGTTATCCGCATCATCATGCTCGGCTTCATGGCACACATCATGACCCTGACGCGCCCGCTGTTCCACATTGGTGGGTTGGACGTTTCCGGCAAAGACATGATTATGCTCGCGGGCGGCATCTTCCTGCTCTACAAAGCCACCACCGAGCTGCACGAACGCCTCGAAGGGCATAACCAATTTGCCGTTGCCGACAGTCAGAAGAAACACGCGCGATTTTGGAGCGTGGTTGCCCAAATCCTGATTCTTGACGCGGTATTTTCCATCGATTCCGTCATCACTGCCGTTGCGATGGTCGATCACATCGTTGTCGCCATGGGTGCCGTTGCCGTTGCCATGACCGTCATGATTTCCGCCAGCAAACCGCTGACCGAATTTGTGGACAGGCATCCTACCGTCGTCATGCTCTGTTTGGGTTTCCTGCTGATGATCGGTTTTAGCCTCATCGCCGAAGCCTTCCATTTTCACATTCCGAAAGGCTACCTCTACGCCGCTATCGGCTTCTCCATCCTGATTGAAGCGTTCAACCAAATTTCGCAGCGTAACAGCCGCAAAAACGACTACATCAGCAGCTCGTGGCGCAAACGAACCGCCGAGAACGTCTTGGGCATGATGGGCATACGCGAAAGCGTGCTTGCCAAAGCAGGCGACGAAGCAGAGGATGACGGGCATTTCGAGGAAAACGAAAAATCCATGATACGCAGCGTCCTCACGCTTGCTGAACGTCCCATCCTCGGCGTGATGATTCCCCGCCGCGACATTGAGCGTTTGGACATCTCCCAAAGCCGCGAAGAGCAACACGCCCAACTGCAAAACACCCCGTACAGCCGCCTGCTTGTCGTCGGTAAAGCCGGAGTGGATGAACCGTTGGGCTACATCAACAAAAAAGACCTGCTCGCCCAACTGCTCGAAACCGGCGAACTCAATATCCAAGCCGTCCTGCGCCAACCGCTTGTCCTGCCGGACAGTACGACCGCGTTGGGTGCGATTGAATTGTTCCGCCAAAGCAGCGCGGATTATGCTTTGGTGGTCGATGAATTCGGCGCAGTTTTGGGCATGGTTACCATGAAAGACCTGCTGGAAACCATCGCCGGCGAATTCCCCGAAGAGTTTGAACGCCAAGAAGAACCCGCCGTTCAAGAAAATGCCGATGAAAGCCTGACCGTGGACGGTTCGCTCGAATACGTCGAACTCGCGCCGCAACTCAACCTCCCGCCGCAGGAAGAAGATGCCGACTTCCACACTGTTGCCGGACTGATTATGGAAGAGCTGCAAAGCATTCCCGATGTCGGCGACTTTGCCGACTTCCACGGCTGGCGTTTCCAAGTCATTGAAAAAGACGGTCAACGCATCGAGCGGGTAAAAATCACCAAGCTGCCTGAAGAAGGCTAAATCGGGATAGGAAGTAAAAAGGTCGTCTGAAAACCTGAGATTTGGGTTTTCAGACGACCTTTTGATATTGTGAAGTCGGATTGATTTGATACTGTATAGTGGATTAAATTTAAATCAGGACAAGGCGACGAAGCCGCAGACAGTACAGATAGTACGGCAAGGCGAGGTAACGCCGTACTGGTTTAAATTTAATCCACTATATAACACCGTGTTTCAATAAAACATTAATCGTGTCCGTGCATTTCCAGTTCGCTCAAGCCGGGAAGGTCGGCGAAGCTGCGTTCGCGGACGATTTGGCAGAAGTTGTCGAGATAGCTTTTGTCGGCGTCTTCGGTGCGCGTGGCGGCGTAGAGTTCGCTTTGCAGGCCGTTGGCGGTGATTTGGCGGTGGACGACGTAGCCTTTTTCGAGATAGGGCATCACGGTCCAGTAGGGCAGGGCGGCGATGCCGCGTTTGCTGGCGACGAGTTGGATGATGGCGATGGTCAGTTCGCTGCGGCGGCGCGGTGGGTTGATGCCTTTGGGTAACAATATTTTTTTGGGCAGGTCGAGCATTTCGTCGGGAACGGGATAGGTAATGAGGGTTTCGCCGATGAAGTCTTCTGCCTCCCAAACGGTTTTGGCGGCAAGCGGGTGGTCTTGGGCGCAGATGCCGACCATTTCGTAGGCGAACAGGGGGCGGAAGCTGATGCCGTTTTGTTTTTCGGCTTCGGATACGATGGCGAGATCGGCGCGGTGTTGCAGCAGGAGTCCGACGGGGTCTGCCTGAAAGCCGGAAACGATGTCCAATTCGACTTGCGGCCACATGGGGCGGAATTCGCCCATCGCGGGCATAAGCCAGTCGAAACAGGTGTGGCATTCGACTGCCAGCCGCAATTCGCCTGCTTCGCCTTCGATGATGCGGGCGAGGTCGCGCTCGGCGGCGGAAACTTGCGGGAGGAGTTCGCGTGCGAGCCTCAACAGGCGTTCGCCGGCGGGTGTAAAACGCAAGGGCGTGGATTTGCGCTCGAACAGGGGGGTGTCGTAATAGTTTTCAAGCGCGCGGATTTGGTGCGAAAGGGCGGATTGGGTCAGGAAGACGCGCTTGGCGGCAAGGGATACGCTGCCGGTTTCTTCGAGTGCCAGCAGGGTTTTGAGATGGCGCAGTTCGATGATGGAATCCATTGGTTTTCACGCTTTCAGACGACCTCTTGAAACAGGCAATATTAAAATATTTCATGCCGGGGTGTAAATGCGGGCGCGTGTTGAACGGCGTGGGGATTGGGGCGCGTCAGGGTTTGCGGTTAGAATGTGGGTCCGATTTTGTATGAATACGGTGAATTGACTTGGAGCGGGGATGGCGTTGTTTCGCTTTGTCCTGTGAAATTCAATCCGCTATGTGTTGAAAGGAATGATATGGCGAAACGCAATGATATTTTGGCGTGGTGCGACGAGGTGTTGCAGGTAGGCATGTTCAAAGACTATGCGCCCAACGGTTTGCAGATCGAGGGTAGGGCAGAAGTCGGCAAAATAGCGACATCGGTAACGGCAAGCAAGGCGGCGGTCGATTTTGCTGCGGAGCAGGGCGCGGATATGCTTTTGGTGCACCACGGGATGTTTTGGAAAAGCGAGCCGGTAACGATTACGGGCTGGAAAAAAGTGCGCATCGAAACATTATTGCAACACCAAATCAATATGGCGGGCTACCACCTGCCGCTGGATGCGCACCCTGTGTTGGGCAACAACGCGCAGCTTGCCGATAAGTTGGGTTGGGAAGTCGAAAGGCAGTTCGGCGAACAGAACCTGTTGAATATAGGTCGTCTGAAAACGCCGCAGACTTTGGCTGAATGGTTGCAACACATTGCTGCAGCGTTGGGGCGGCAGCCCGTAGCCGTCGGCGATATGTCTCGCGAAATCAAACGCATCGCATGGTGTACCGGCGGTGCGCAGGGATTTTTTCAGACGACCATAGACGAAGGCGTCGATGCTTATCTGACCGGAGAAATCTCGGAAGCCCAGTTTCACCTTGCCAATGAAACAGGCGTTGCGTTTGTCAGCGCGGGACACCATGCGACGGAACGTTACGGCATCCGCGCACTGGGCGAAGCCGTGGCACAGCATTTTGAGTTGGAAGTCTGTCATTTCGACGAAGATAATCCCGCTTAAGCCTTGATAATCGTCATGAAAATTTACCTTAATTTAAATAATGCTTTGAGTATCACGGTAAACTAGGTAGAATTACATCGTTTAATGGCTCGGTATTCCCAAAATTTTAGGACGACTGAATAATGGATAATCAAGAAATCAATAGCGGTCGCCGCCGCTTTCTGACGCTGGCTACGTGCGGCGCAGGCGGTGTGGCGGCTTTGGGCGTAGCTACGCCTTTCGTGGCAAGCTTTTTCCCGTCGGAAAAAGCCAAGGCCGCAGGTGCTGCCGTCGAAATCGATGTCAGTAAAATCGAATCCGGACAAATGTTGACTGCCGAATGGCAAGGTAAACCGATTTGGGTGGTTAACCGTACCGATCAGCAGCTCAAAGACCTGAAAAGTTTGAACGGTGCGGTTGCCGACCCTAATTCCGATGTGGATCATCAGCCCGAAAACTGTAAAAACGAGACCCGTTCGATTAAGCCGAACATCCTTGTAGCCATCGGTATCTGTACCCACTTGGGCTGTTCGCCGACCTACCGTCCCGACGTTGCCCCCGCGGATTTGGGTGCAGACTGGAAAGGCGGTTTCTTCTGCCCTTGCCACGGTTCGAAATTCGACATGGCAGGCCGCGTATATAAAGGTGTTCCTGCACCGACCAACCTGGTTGTTCCGCCCTACAAATATCTGAGCGATACGACAGTCTTGGTAGGCGAAGACTAAAAATAAGGAACGATAATTATGGCAAACCAAACCAATAGCAAAGCAAAAGCATTGTTAGACTGGACGGACGCTCGTTTCCCTCTGTCTAAAATGTGGAATGAGCATTTGGCTCAATACTACGCGCCGAAGAACTTCAACTTCTGGTACTACTTCGGCTCTTTGGCTCTGCTCGTCCTCGTGATTCAAATCGTCAGCGGTATCTTCCTGACCATGAACTACAAACCGGACGGCAACCTGAATGCCTATCACCTGCCTGCTGCCTTTACCGCAGTAGAGTACATCATGCGCGACGTGTCCGGCGGCTGGATTATCCGCTATATGCACTCCACAGGCGCATCTTTCTTCTTCATTGTCGTATACCTGCACATGTTCCGCGGCCTGATTTACGGTTCGTACAAAAAACCGCGCGAATTGGTGTGGATTTTCGGTTCCCTGATTTTCTTGGCATTGATGGCCGAAGCCTTTATGGGCTACCTGTTGCCTTGGGGGCAAATGTCCTTCTGGGGCGCGCAGGTGATTATTAACCTGTTCTCCGCCATCCCCGTTATCGGTCCTGACTTGTCCACTTGGATCCGCGGCGACTTCAACGTTTCCGACGTTACCCTGAACCGCTTCTTCGCGTTGCACGTTATTGCCGTACCGCTGGTGTTGCTCGGTTTGGTCGTGGCACACATCATCGCCTTGCACGAAGTGGGTTCGAACAACCCTGACGGCGTGGAAATCAAGAAACTCAAAGATGAAAACGGCGTTCCGCTCGACGGCATTCCTTTCCATCCGTACTACACCGTCAAAGACATCTTGGGCGTTGTCGTATTCCTGATTGTTTTCTGCTCCGTATTGTTCTTCGCCCCCGAAGGCGGCGGCTACTTCCTTGAAGCCCCGAACTTTGATGCGGCAAACGCGCTGAAAACACCGCCGCACATTGCACCGGTATGGTATTTCACCCCGTTCTACGCCATTTTGCGTGCGATTCCTTCATTCCTCGGTACTCAGGTTTGGGGTGTAATCGGTATGGGCGCGGCAGTTGTCCTGATTGCCCTGTTGCCTTGGTTGGATAAAGGTGAAGTGAAATCCGTCCGCTATCGTGGCCCAATCTTCAAAACTGCGTTGGTTCTGTTCATCATTGCCTTTATCGGTTTGGGTATTTTGGGTGCGATGGTAGCAACCGATACCCGTACTTTGGTTGCGCGCATTCTGTCCGTCGTCTATTTTGCATTCTTCCTGGGTATGCCGTTCTATACCAAACTGGATACAAACAAACCGGTTCCGGAACGCGTAACCATGAGCACCACTAAACAAAAAATCATGTTCTTTGTTTATGTCGGTATTACCGCAGTGGGTGCTTACCTGTTTGCAACCAATATCTGATGAGGGCAGCGAAAATGAAACATACCCTGAAAAACTGGTTTGCTGCCTTGTTATTGGCAGTGCCTATGAGTGCCGCCGTCGCCAGCGGTGGCGGACACTATGAAAAAGTCGAGATTGACCTGCGCGACCAAGTCAGCTTGCAGCGCGGTGCTCAAATTTTCACCAACTACTGCTTATCCTGCCACTCGGCAAGCGGTATGCGCTTCAACCGTCTGAAAGACATCGGTTTGACTGATGAAGAAATCAAGAAAAACCTGATGTTTACAACAGACAACGTCGGTGATGTTATGTTGGCGGCGATGAATCCTAAAGATGCTGCCAAATGGTTTGGTGCGGCTCCCCCGGATCTGACGCTGATTGCCCGTTCTAAAGGCGCGGATTATCTGTATGCCTATATGCGCGGCTTCTATAAAGACCCGACCCGTCCGAACGGTTGGAACAACGTCGTATTCGACAAAGTCGGCATGCCTCACCCCTTGTGGGAGCAACAAGGCGTTCAAGCGGTTGAGTTGGATGCTAAGGGGCGGCCGGTCATGGTGAAAGACGAACATGGCGAATTGAAACCCAAGCTCTATTGGGAATCTACCGGCGCGCACAGCCGTCGTTTGCCAAACGGCAAAGTCGTCCAAACAGAGTACGATGCTTATGTACGCGATTTGGTGAACTATTTGGTTTACATGGGTGAACCGGCGCAACTCCAGCGCAAACGTACAGGCTATATCGTGTTGATGTTCTTGCTTGCAGTAATGCTGCCTCTGGCATACTTCCTGAAAAAAGAATATTGGAAAGACGTTCATTAAGTCTTGTAATAAAAAAGGCAAATCTAATCGGGTTTGCCTTTTTTATAGTGGATTAACTTTAAGCCAGTACGGCGTTGCCTCGCCTTAGCTCAAAGAGAACGATTCTCTAAGGTGCTG
>CAUSOO010000011.1:0-48584 GCA_963533245.1 uncultured Neisseria sp. | reverse complement strand
CACTTGGTGCTTCAGCACCTTAGAGAATCGTTCTCTTTGAGCTAAGGCGAGGCACCGCTGTACTGGTTTAAAGTTAATCCACTATACCGCTGCCGAAGGTTTTCCTGCGGCAAAAATGTCAAACAAAGGATTTTTCACATGTCTCAATACGATGTAGTAGTCATCGGCGCAGGCCCCGGCGGATATGTTGCCGCCATCCGCGCCGCCCAACTGGGTTTTAAAACCGCCTGTGTCGATGCAGGCGTCAACAAAGCAGGCGACGCGCCCGCGCTGGGCGGTACCTGCCTGAACGTCGGCTGTATTCCTTCCAAAGCCCTGTTGCAATCCAGCGAACATTTCCACGCCGCGCAGCATGATTTTGCCGAACACGGCATCAGCGTCGGCGACATCAAATTTGACGCGGCGAAAATGATTGCGCGCAAAGACGCCATCGTAACCAAGCTCACCGGCGGCGTGAAATTCCTGTTCCAAAAAAACAAAGTAACCAGCCTGTTCGGTACGGCTTCATTTGCCGGCAAAAACGGCGATGCCTACCAAATCGAAGTCGATAACAAAGGCGAAAAAACCGTTATCGAAGCCAAACACGTCATCGTAGCGACCGGCTCCGTGCCGCGTCCGCTGCCGCAGGTTGCCATCGACAATGTAAACGTTTTGGACAACGAAGGCGCATTGAACCTGACCGAAGTGCCCGCCAAACTGGGCGTTATCGGTTCGGGCGTGATTGGTTTGGAAATGGGTTCGGTGTGGAACCGCGTCGGTTCGCAGGTCACCATCCTCGAAGCCATGCCGACTTTCCTTGCCGCCGCCGACCAGCAAATCGCCAAAGAAGCCTTCAAATATTTCACCAAAGAGCAGGGCCTGAACATCGAACTGGGCGTGAAAATCGGCGACATCAAATCTGAAGGCAAAGGCGTGTCCGTTGCCTACCAAACTGCCGCAGGCGAAGCCAAAACCGAAGTCTTCGACAAACTCATCGTCGCCATCGGCCGTATTCCGAATACTAAAGGCTTGAACGCCGAAGCCGTCGGCTTGGAAAAAGACGAGCGCGGCTTTATCAAAGTGGACGGCGAATGCCGCACCAACCTGCCTAATGTCTGGGCAATCGGCGACGTGGTTCGCGGCCCGATGCTGGCGCACAAAGCCAGCGACGAAGGCGTTGCTGTTGCCGAGCGCATCGCCGGACAGAAACCGCATATCGACTTCAACAGCGTACCGTTCGTGATTTACACCGATCCCGAAATCGCTTGGGTCGGTAAAACCGAAGAGCAGCTCAAAGCCGAAGGCGTGGAATACAAAAAAGGCACTTCCGGCTTCGGCGCAAACGGTCGCGCGTTGGCAATGGGTAAAGCCAAAGGTACGGTCAAAGTGTTGGCAGATGCCAAAACCGACCGCATCTTGGGCGTACACATGATCGGTCCGGTCGTCAGCGAATTGGTTACTGAAGGCGTCACTGCGCTCGAATTCTTCGCCAGCAGCGAAGACATCGCCCGCATCATTCATGCCCATCCGACCTTGTCCGAAGTGGTTCACGAAGCCGCACTGGCCGCCGACAAACGCGCTTTGCACGGCTGATGAGGTCAAGTAAAGCATAAAAGGTCGTCTGAAACTTTTTCAGACGACCTTTTCGGAAAGATGAATGTTCGGAAGCAATGTTCCGATAGGTATAGAGAGAAAATAGAGCGTATCAGTTGCTATTGTTCCCTGACCGGAATGACGATTTAAGCAGAATCTACTATATAATCGGCGACACATTCACAGACAGCATTTGATTATGAATAAAGAAGTAATCGGTATCCTGTTTATACCGATGGGCATCATCAGCATGTGTATGGCTGCGTTGTGGCAAATGTATGTGATGATGACCGAAACTTATACGCTCAACCGCTTCAAAGACAAAGAATTGGTTTGGCGCGTGGCATTGTTGTTTATCAGTTTCAGCCTTGCCGTTTACCTGCTCTGCCCGAATTCGCGTAAAAAAGGCATCGTCTTTTTTATCCTCGGGGGCGGCGGCGCAATCATGTATCTGCTTGCGCGGATGTGGTTGCCGTTCAGCAAGTGAAACGACGATTTTCCGACCGCCGAAAGGTCGTCTGAAACGCACGGGGTTGCCATTTATGGGCAGTCTCAGGGCATTCCACTAATCTAAAGGAGAAATCCATGAATCTACACGAGTATCAGGCTAAAGAACTGCTGGCAGGCTACGGCTTGCCTGTGCAAGGCGGTATTTTGGCACACAACGGCGAGGAAGCCGCAGCCGCTTACGACAAACTGGGCGGCAAATTTGCTGTCGTCAAAGCCCAAGTCCACGCAGGCGGACGCGGTAAAGCGGGCGGCGTAAAAGTCGTCAAAAGCCGTGAAGAAGCCAAAGAAGTGGCAGAAAGCCTGATTGGCACCAATCTGGTTACTTATCAAACCGATGCCAACGGTCAGCCGGTCAACAGCGTTTTGGTTTGCGAAGACATGTATCCGGTGCAAACCGAGCTGTATTTGGGCGCGGTGGTCGACCGTTCTACCCGTCGCATTACGTTCATGGCTTCGACCGAAGGCGGTGTGGAAATCGAAAAAGTTGCCGCTGAAACCCCTGAAAAAATCTTCAAAGTAACCGTTGACCCGCTGGTCGGCCTGCAACCTTGCCAAGCGCGTGAAGTGGCGTTCCAACTGGGCTTGAAAGACAAACAAATCAACGAGTTCGTCAAACTGATGACCGGCGCGTACAAAGCGTTTGTCGAAAACGACTTCGCCCTGTTTGAAGTGAACCCGCTGGCAGTCCGCGAAAACGGCGCGCTGGCCTGCGTGGACGGCAAAATCGGTATCGACAGCAACGCGCTCTACCGCCTGCCGAAAATCGCCGAATTGCGCGACAAATCTCAAGAAAACGAACGCGAGCTGAAAGCCTCCGAATTCGACCTGAACTACGTTGCGCTGGAAGGCAACATAGGCTGTATGGTGAATGGCGCAGGTTTGGCGATGGCAACCATGGACATCATCAAACTCAAAGGCGGCCAACCTGCCAACTTCCTCGACGTAGGCGGCGGCGCGACTAAAGAGCGCGTGGTTGAAGCGTTCAAACTGATTCTCGAAGACAAATCCGTCAAAGGCGTATTGATCAACATCTTCGGCGGTATCGTCCGTTGCGACATGATTGCGGAAGCCATTGTGGCAGCCGTTAAAGAAATCAACGTTGACGTGCCTGTCGTTGTCCGTTTGGAAGGCAACAACGCCGAACTCGGCGCGAAAATCCTGAACGAATCAGGTCTGAAACTGACTTCCGCCGACGGCCTGAATGACGCAGCCGAAAAAATTGTCGCAGCCGTAAACGCCTAAGGAGAAAAGAATGAGCGTATTGATTAATAAAGACACCAAAGTATTGGTTCAAGGTTTCACCGGTAAAAACGGTACTTTCCACTCCGAACAAGCTCTGGCTTACGGCACTAAAGTCGTCGGCGGCGTTACCCCGGGCAAAGGCGGCCAAACCCACCTGAACCTGCCCGTGTTCAACACCATGAAAGAAGCCGTTAAAGAAACCGGCGCGGACGCATCCGTGATTTACGTTCCGGCTCCGTTTGTGTTGGATTCTATCGTTGAAGCCGTTGATTCCGGCGTAGGCTTGGTGGTTGTGATTACCGAAGGCGTGCCGACTCTGGACATGCTCAAAGCCAAACGCTATTTGGAAACCAACGGCAACGGCACACGTTTGGTCGGCCCTAACTGCCCGGGCGTGATTACTCCGGGCGAGTGCAAAATCGGCATTATGCCGGGCCATATCCACCAACCTGGCCGTATCGGCATCATTTCCCGTTCCGGTACATTGACTTACGAAGCCGTGGCACAAACTACCAAACTGGGCTTGGGTCAATCAACCTGTATCGGTATCGGCGGCGACCCGATTCCGGGTATGAACCAAATCGACGCGCTGAAACTCTTCCAAGAAGACCCAGATACCGACGCCATCATCATGATCGGTGAAATCGGCGGTACTGCGGAAGAAGAAGCAGCCGAATACATCCAATCCAACGTAACCAAACCTGTTGTAGGTTACATCGCAGGTGTTACCGCTCCTAAAGGCAAACGCATGGGCCACGCCGGTGCGATTATCTCCGGCGGCAAGGGTACTGCGGAAGAAAAATTTGCCGCTTTCGAAAAAGCCGGCATCGCCTACACCCGCAGCCCTGCCGAATTGGGCAGCACCATGCTGGAAGTGTTGAAAGCAAAAGGCTTGGCGTAATAACGCTTAGTCGTTTTGACTGAAAAACCGAAAGGTCGTCTGAAAACTTGGAAACAGGTTTTCAGACGACCTTTTTACTTGGTTTGCCATAATCTGCAAATTTCGTTAGGCGTTTGTTTCCAGCGTTATAGTGGTTTAAAGTTAATCCACTATATCGTACAGATTGTCGCATAAGCTACATAAATTGTCGGATATTCTATACTTTGCAGTGTTATCCTTAATTTTTATTCAATATATAATCATTCTCAAAAACAAATCAATCATATCAACATCTTCCTATCTTGCTTTTTCAGACGACCTTACTCATATCTGAATTCGTTTCCCATTAAGGAGCAGTTATGAACAGCCTGTGGCAACCTAACTGTTTGAGTATCGTCATCGCTTTTGCATTTTCATCCGCATATGCTCAAACTGTACCCGATAAAGTCAATCTGAATGAAATTACCGTAAAGGGGGCAAGAAATACACCCGCCCAGAGTAATGGCAACTACACCGTCAAAGGCAGCACCTCGGCCACCAAGCTTGACTTGAAACTCAAAGAAACCCCGCAAAGTGTAACCGTTTTCACCCAGCAGCAGATGCAGGATCAGAATTTGCAGAACCTTGATCAGGTGCTGGAAGAAACGCCGGGTATTACCGTCTTGCAGGACTCCGTTACCGGCATGGGCGAAGCCCAGTATTATTCGCGCGGCTTCCCCGTCGATAATTACCAGCTTGACGGTGTGCTGGCTAATAAATACCTGCTCGGCGGACCGCGCTTTATTGCCGCACAGGACAGCTATCTTTACGACAGGGTGGAAATCATCCGCGGTTCGAACGGGCTGAGCACCGGAGTGGGCGATCCGGCGGCCAGCGTCAATTTCATGCGCAAACGTCCGCTGGCGAAAAATGCGGGAGAATTGAACCTGAAATACGGTTCTTGGAACAACAAACGTGTCGAATTCGATTACGGCGGTGCGTTGAACAAATCCCAAACCCTGCGCGGCCGCGTCGTCGGAACATGGGAGGACGGCGACAGCTTTATGGACAGAATCAAACGCAAATCCCATGCCTTCTACACCGTATTCGATTGGACGCCAACCGACAAAGACAGCTTTACGCTGGGCTTCAGCTGTCAGCACCGCAATATCACCGGCGCGCCGACCAAGGGGTTGATGCGTTATTCGAAAGTTACCCAGGATTATGATTTCGAGTTGGGGGATTCCCCGACGCACTGGATAGATGCCCGCGACGTTCCCCCGAGCTTCAACAACGGGGCGGAATGGGCGTTTAACAAAGCCGCCAGCGACAATATGTTTGCCGAATACAAACATCATTTCAACGACCATATCAAGCTGCAAACCGCCTATACCCGCAGCCGTACCAAAAGCGACTTGCGTTACGGCGATATGGGGGTAAACGGCTACGCGCCGCAATTTAACGCGGCAACTTACGATTTCGGCCGCGAACGCGACAAATACGACGACAAGGCGTTCGATATCCATCTGGACAGCCGTTTCAAACTTTTTGACCAGGACCAGCAGTTTATTGTCGGTTTCGGCGGCATCCGCCATACCCAGACGAGGGACGATTATAATTTCAGCAGCAGCGGCGAATTGAATGTCGATGATGCCAAGCCTACAGGTATTGCGGCCATGACGGGAGAACCGATAGACCGTAATTTCTATTTATGGCAGGCGATTCCGCTTGATTATTGGAATAACGGCAGCTATCCCATGTTGGGGTACAACCGGGCTTGGGAGAAAAAATTGGGACCGGACGGGTTGATTTCCCGTGATCATTTGGCTTCGGAACAATACGGTCCCTATTTTGCCCTGAAGCTCAAACCGGCCAGGTGGCTGACGGCGGTGGTAGGCGGGCGTTGGCTGACATGGCGGGACAAAGGGGGTGGGAAATGGTCGTTTTACAAAAACAAAAACAACGTGATAACGGACGATACGGTTGAAATGCCCGACGAAGGGTACGCCCCCGATCACAATAAAAGCAGGATGTATCACGATACGGTGCGCAAATTCGTCCCGTACGGCGGCGTGATTGTAGAACTGACGCCGACCATCAATGCTTACGCCAGCTATACCGGCATCCTGAAAACCAACAATGTTTTAAGGAATCGGCCGGCCTATGGCGAGGGCGGCGGATGGCTGCCGCCGATTACCGGCAATTCCAAAGAAGTCGGCATCAAAGGCGGCTTGTGGAACGACAAGCTGAATTTCGCCCTGTCTTACTTCACCATGACCCAGAAAAATTACCCCACGCTCGAACCTACCGGCTCGCGCTGTTACGAATGGAAATACGGTGGGGAAAACGGCAACGAACCGTGGTGCTTCCAAGGTGATTGGGAATACGGTACAGGTAAAGGCTATACCAGCAGGGGTTTTGATATCAACCTTGCCGGACAGATTACCCCGAAATGGCGGATGCAGGCGGGCTTTGTCAAACTGAAGATAGACAAACCTTACGATGCGCCCAACTCCTCCAACGACTTGGGGGACGACATGAATCTGGAGTACGGCGGCACCTATACCGCGCCGGATAAAACCTTCAAATTCTTCACCAGCTACGACTTTACCCCCAAGCTGACGATGGGGGTGGGGATGCGTTGGGTCAGCGGCACCATGCCCAAACCTTGGGGCATGGTCTTTCCAACGGGCAATATTACGTTTCCGACAAACCCAAAGCCCTGTGGCAGCCTTCCTACTCGATATGGAACGTCATGGCGCGCTATAAAATCAACAAACACGCCGCACTGGCGGTCAACGTCGGCAACCTGACCAACAAACGCTATTACACCAACTCCCGCAGCAATTTTTACGGCAAACCGCGCAATGCCTCCGTTGCCTTGAAAATTAAGTGGTAGGCTGTTTGCACGGAACTCTTCCGCCAAGAAGCAGTTTGTATGACGGAAAAGTTTTAAAGAGGTCCAAAGGTCGTCTGAAAGTTTTCAGACGACCTTTTTATCTCCCGCGTCAATCTTTACATGTTTTCAAACCACCTTTAGCCGAATTGACTTGAGAAGAAGTGTAAAGGGGTTATAATCAGTTAACAGATGAACAATCTGTTATTTTAACGGTAAGGACATCAAGGAGAAGGTAATGAAAAAACATGATTTTGAATCCCGCAAAGAAGCTTTGTTGAAAGACATTCAAGATGTAATGAACGATGTCGAAGAGCTGTACACCAAAGGCGTGGAAGCCGGCTCGGAAGAAGGTAAAAAAGCCAAAGCCAAATTGCAGGAAAAACTCGAAGCCGCCAAAGAGCGTTTGTATCGTTTTGAAGACGAAGCGGGAGAGCGCATCAGACATCATGCCGACCGCGCGCGCGAAAAATACGACGAATTTGAAGAATTGGCAGAAGAGCGTTTCAAAGAAGGCAAAAAACGCTTTGCCGAGTTTGGTGAAGAAGCGGGTGACCGCATCAAACGCGGCGCGCGCCAAGCCGATGCAGCCGTACACGACAAACCTTATTACGCAATGGGCTTTGCCGCACTGGCAGGCTTGGTCGTCGGCGTCTTGCTGAACCGCCGATAATCGGTCAAACAGGAATGCCGTCCGGACACGATTTCCCAAAGTCTTGTTCCGGCGGCGTTTGCTTATGAGGGGCGGCAAAGGTTTCAGACGACCCCAAAGCCTTCGGATTGTCCGTTTCGGAGCAATCAGGGAAATCGGAATATGGGTATCAGACAAAATATCGAACATACGAAAACGCTGCTGAATCAAGGTATTGATTTGCTTTTGCTGCGGTTGCAGATTTTGAATCTGGATTTGGCGGAGCAGGCGGAAAACGTGTTCCGCATCATCATATGGCTGGTCGTATCGGGCATATTGCTGCTGATTGCATTCATCAGCCTGTTGTTCGGGCTAAACCGCGCGTTGTCGGATACCGCGGCGATATGGGTATTTTTCGGGATAACCGCCCTCAGCCTAATTGTCATTGCAATTTTGTTCGGTAAAGTGTCAAAAGATTGGCGCAGCCAAAACAACCAAATCGCGGCAACCTTGCAGGACATCCGGGCTGACATCGCCTGCCTGCGCGGTCAAGATATGCAGGAAGGAGGGGACGATGAATAAAACGGAACGCGATGAAGCACGCGAACTGCTGCAACTGGAAGCCAAACTCGTCCGCCTGAGGATTGAGGCATCGTATTTGAAACAGCGAAAATTGAAGGAACAGGAAGAACGCAAGTCGGACACGCTGATGAAGCTGCTGGATTTGGGCAACGAGCTGACGCAGACAAGCCTGCTGTATAAAACGGCAGGACTCGCCATTCCGCGCAAATACCGCTTCGGCGCACTGCTGGCAGCGTTTGCGTTGAAGGCTGCGATGAAGTAGATGGGATTAGAAAGAAGGTCGTCTGAAAGTTGGGTTTCAGACGACCTTTTTGTAATTTGTGGGATTCGTGGGCGAAGCCCACGCTACGGTGGGTTTCAGACGATTTTGGGTTGTCGGTGTAGGTTGGGATAACCGTATCCGATGGGATATTTTTCTGCCGTCATTCCCGCGCAGGCGGGAATCCACTTTTGAATTTCGGCAACTGTTTTTGAATATCTGTTTCTTAGGATTTCCGATGGATTCCCGCCTGCGCGGGAATGACGGCTGCTGGAGGTATAGAGGCTTTTGTTTGCATTCGTTATATTTTTTGAAATGTCGCAGTCGGTCAGGCGATGTAGGAACGGTAGCGTGGGCTTTGCCCACGAATCATGATTGCTTGAAACATAAAAAGGTCGTCTGAAACTGTATTTTTCAGTTTCAGACGACCTTTGGTTTCAGAAAAGCATAGGGTGATACGGTATCACTATGCTTTAAACTTCAAGCCTTAACGCCAGTAGCGCCACCAAGGCATATCGTTCGGTTGCCATTGGTGTTGCAGGAACGGGCTTTGCGGGAAGTTGGCTTCCAAGACGCGGCGGGTGTCGGCGGCGAGTTGGGGTTTGTCCAGTTTTTTGTAAGCCAGCTCCATCATGGCGAGCGATTCTTCGACGTAGCGGGTATTTTGGTAACGCTCGACGATTTTTTGGGCGCGGTTGACTGCGGCGAGGTAGGCGCCGCGTTTCATGTAGTAGCGGGCAACGGAGATTTCGTTACCGCCCAAAGCGTCCACCAGTTTCGCCATGCGCTCGGTGGCGTCGGCGGCGTATTTGCTCTCCGGATAGCGTTGTACCAATTCGGCAAACGCTTGGTATGCGCTGCGGTTGGCTTTAGGGTCGCGGTCGGACCAGTCTTGGGAGGCGAGTTTGTTGAGGAAGGATTGGTCTTCGTTGAACAGAACCAAGCCTTTGAGGTAAAGCGCGTAATCCATATTCGGATGTTGCGGGTGATGGCGCTGGAAGCGGTCGATGGCGGCGAGTGCTTTTTCAGGCTCGTCGTCTTTGTAATAGGCGTATGCGGTGTCCAGTTGCGCCTGTTGCGCGTAGCGGCCGTTGGGGAAGCGGGATTCTAAAATTTCGTATAACTTGATGGCTCGCGTATAATTGCTGCTGTTCAACTCGTCATGCGCTTCGGCATAGAGTTTTTCCACGTTCCAATCTTGTGTGATTTGCGCGTCTTTATCGACCGTACCTTTATTGCTTGCACAGGCACCCAGTGCCAGACTTAACGAAACTACTAAAAGAATTTTTTTCATGCAGAATACTTCCTTTGATAATGAAGCCGATTATAGCGACGATTTAGACTTTACGTCAGCCCCCGAAGCAGAAAGTTGTGTTAATTTGACTGTTCCGCTGGAGCTTGCGGGCGGGCGGCTGGATGCGGTGTTGGCAAAGCTCATGCCTGATTATTCGCGCAGCCGCCTGACATCGTGGATTAAAGAAGGCGCGGTCATTGTAAACGATAAGCCCGCCCAACCCAAAGACAAAATGATAGGCGGGGAATCCATCAGCGTAACGGTACGTCCGAGCGAAGAGAATCTCGCGTTCAAACCCGAAGCGATGGATTTGGATATTGTGTACGAAGACGATACCGTCATCGTCGTCAACAAACCTGCCGGACTGGTCGTCCACCCCGCCGCAGGCAACTGGACGGGGACGCTGCTCAACGGTTTATTGGCGCATTGTCCCGAATTGAGCCAGATTCCGCGCGCGGGCATCGTCCACAGACTAGACAAGGAAACCAGCGGCCTGATGGTGGTCGCCAAAACCCTGCCCGCACAAAATTCCCTCGTGCAACAGCTTCAAGAACGCACGGTCAAACGCATCTACCGCGCCGTCGCCAACGGCATCGTTCCCTTTGACGGCAAAATCGAAACCCAAATCGGACGCGATCCGCACAACCGCCTGAAAATGGCGGTCGTCAAATTTGGCGGCAAACCTGCCGTTACCCACGTCAAAGTGTTGGAACGCTATCTCGCCCACAGCTACATCGAATGCTCGCTCGAAACAGGCAGGACGCACCAAATCCGCGTCCATATGCGCGAAGCCAACCACCCGCTTGCCGCCGACCCTGTTTACGGTAACCTGCGCCATCCGTGCAGCGAACCGGTAAAAGAAGCCGTTAAAAGTCTGGGCGCGCGTCAGGCTTTGCACGCCTACCGCTTAAGTTTCGTCCATCCGAAAACCGGCGAAACCGTCTCTTTTGAAGCCCCGATTCCCGACGATATCTACCACTTGCTCTCCGTCCTGCGCCTCGAAGCAGGCTTGGATTCGTCTTTGAGCAACGAAGAAGAATGGCAGGACAAACTCGGCACGGATGACGATGATGATTGGAACGAAGACGACTACGATGTCGAAGTGGTTTATGTGAGGGATTAAGGTGTCTTCTTCGGATTTGGTAAATCTTGCACAAATGGACGGTAAAATGCAGTGGCTGGCGGGTTACGGCAATTTGTCGTCTGAAAAAACATACCGACTTGCCACTAAAGCTGCCATCGTTTCCATGATTGCGCTACCCGTATGGGTGGGTATGTTGATTATGGAGGATATGGAGATTCTGAACATAGGCTCCGGTTTCTTCTTCCTGTCATTTCTTTTGATAATGATTTTGCCCTTCCTGTATTTGTCTCTATCATCCAAAAAAAGAGCATTGGAAAAATTACAGGATGAGTCTTGGCGATACGACCCTGTCAAACGTGTACTGACGCATTGGGAAGGCAGCGAAATCGTTATGGAATATTCTCTTTCTGAACATGACCACTTATCGGTAATCAGATGGAGAAGCAAGGGCTACGGAGAATTTTTTACACTGGAATATCGCCGTCCGTATCCCGCACCATACGTTCAAATTTTGACTTTTATTTATAGCAAGCCGTCGGACAAAAAAGATTTTGCGGCTGCAGCACAAAATATTGCGAAACAGATGAATCTGCCGTTAGATGAAAGCGATCTGTACAACTAGCATGAACAGGTTTTTTATGCGAATATCACATTTCAATATATCGAGAGTTCAAATGAAAACAAATAACTTAGGAGATGATGATGAGTCATAAGGAGCAAATTTGGAGAGATGCTTTTAGATTAGACGATTTATCTGAAATTGACGGGAATTTTTTATTGGCAATTGCCGCTGCAAAAAAGGAATTTGATGGTTATTCGCAAGGTAAATGGGATCTGAAAAACTATATTATTTGGTTAAGAATTTCCGAAAATAGAGAATTTGTTAGTATCAGTTTTATTCCAAAAACAGATGAAATGGTAGGCGGGATATTTTTTGAAATTCCTTATAGAGGAGAATATAAATACGGTCGGGGTTATAAATTTTATTACCGACTGGAAGATACGGAATTATTGGAAGTAGTGGGGATGCGTTAGTACGCAACTTTATTATTTTTGATGACCTTGATTACTTTCTAAGGCAGATGGGAATATTTGGCGATACGGTTGATAAAGCTTACTTGCCATACTGAATGGTCAATTTAAGATAGAGGATTTAGGTGCCGGCATGAGTTATCAGGAAAAAGTTTGGAGAGATGCTTTTAAATCTGATTATTTATTTGAATTAGATGGAAGCTTGTTATTGGCAATGGCTGCGGCTAAAGAAGAATTTGATCGTTATTTGCAGAATCAATCGGATTTGAGGAACTATACTATTTGGTTCAATATTTCCGAGAATAAAGAATTTGCCTGTATCAGTTTCCTGCCTAATCAAGGAGAAGATAAGCATGGTCGGGGTTATGACCTTTATTACCGATTGGAAAACACAGAATTATTGGAAGTCGTAGAGATGCGTTAATACGAAGCCGATAGACACATTCTTTCAAACCTTTCCTTACTCAGATAAAAACATGAAAACCATCACAGAAACCTTAAACCTCGCCCCGCAAGGCAAAAATTTCCTGACTGCCGATTGGCCTGCGCCCGCCAACGTGAAAACCCTGATTACCACCCGCAATGGCGGCGTGAGCCAAGGCGTGTATCAAAGTTTGAACCTCGGTTCGCACGTCGGAGATGATCCCGATGCCGTGCGCCGCAATCGTGAAATTGTGCAGGAACAGGTCAGGCTGCCTGTTGCCTACCTCAATCAAATCCACAGCACTATCGTCGTCAACGCCGCCGACGCATTGGGCAACACGCCCGACGCAGACGCTTCGGTGGACAACACAGGCAAAGCCGCCTGCGCCGCGATGACTGCCGACTGCCTGCCTGTCTTGTTCTGCGATAAAGCCGGTACGGTCGTCGCTGCTGCACACGCCGGCTGGCGCGGTTTGGCGGGCGGCGTATTGCAAAACACCATAGCCGCAATGAATGTCGCGCCCGTCGAAATCATGGCATATCTCGGCCCTGCCATCGGCGCGGACGCATTCGAAGTCGGACAGGACGTGTTCGACGCATTTTGTACGCCCATGCCCGAAGCGGCGGACACATTCGAACACATCGGCGGCGGTAAATATCTTGCCGACATCTACGCACTGGCGCGTTTGGTTCTGCGCCGCGAAGGGGTGGACATGATTTACGGCGGCACACACTGCACCGTCCTGGAGCGCGACACTTTCTTCTCTTACCGCCGTGACGGACAAACCGGCCGCATGGCCAGCCTGATTTGGTTGGCGGAATAATGCGCGGTAAACCGTGTATCCGATATTTGACTGAAAAAAGTCGTTGTTAAGCGTATCGGTTCCAATATCGTTAAGGTCGTCTGAAAATATCGGTTTCCTCAATTTCAGGAACGGTTTTCAGACGACCTTTGTTCGTTGTATCCTTTAGATAAATCAGGCGGTATTTGTCATTGCATATGCGATATTGAGGTCGTCTGAAAACGGGTAGGACGGTTTTTCAGACGACCTTTTCGGGATAACCGACTACGCTTGAATCTTGTTTATCAACAATTGTATAGTGGATTAACTTTAAACCAGTACGGCGTTGCCTCACCTTGCCGTACTATCTGTACTGTCTGCGGCTTCGTCTGTCCTGATTTAAATTTAATCCACTATATTTTGAAAATTTGGAGAGAATAATGAAATCAGTCGTACTTTGGGGTTCTATTTTACTGTTGTCGGCGTGTGGCTCGATGCAGAGTCAGGTTGTGAAGAAAAACGTTTCTTTCGATCCGGGCAGTCAGGCACAAATCCGCTCATATGGTTCATATGGTTCGGATTTGATCCGCATATATCCTGAAACGGACTGCGCAAAATGGGAGGGAACAAAACGGAACGCGGTAAACCGTCGTTTTGTCAACGGATTGCCGCGTAAGGTTAGGAATATTTCGATAGGTATTCCGCCTACCGAGTTGAGCCGTAAAACGGAAAAAGACACCGGATTCGTTTTCCGTGATTCTTATCGCGAGATGGTCGTATCGGCGGATCAGCCTGTGGTTTTGGACGGCGCATTTTCGTCTCAAACGAGAAATTACCATTATAGTTGTCGAGTTGCCGCTTTTTTCACACCTAAGGCAGGCGAGGCTTATGAAGTCCGCTATCTGTCAGAGGAAGATGGATGCGACATTGAGGTTTACCATATCGGTCATGAGGAAAAAGACGGTGTCCGCCAAACCAAAAAACTTACTGCAAACTATTGCGCAAGACCAAGAACAAGCTTTTAAAGATGTGGTACGAGAAATTTAACTTTCTCAGCCGCGAAGCGCCCGCATCCGATGAGGATTTGGCGTGTTTTTTCAGACGGCGGACAAGCATATCGGCGATGAAGGTATCCGTGTTTTGATGCAGGCTTTTCCCAAAGCGGGCGTGGCGGAGAAATTTTCCGCTACCGGCCTGCGGCTGCCCGATTATTTTTATATTCCCGAAGAGATGGAACAACTTTGGCGTTATGCAGTAAGCGGCGAAATTGAAGGGAACGAGCGGGAATTCGGTTATTTTTCGCCGAAAGATGTGGTGGAATTTTATTTTAGTTACGAATTTTGGTTTTACGCCCCGAGTTTCCTGACAGTAAGGCCGTCTGAAAAACGGTGGCCTTATATTTTTTAGACGGCCTGATGCCCGAAACCGATTAGGTAAACGCGGCTTGGCTTACGGAGGTAAATCGAGATGAAATACGAATGGAAAAAAGCCCAAAAGGCTTGTTACAACATCAAAGCGGTTCCGACTTTGACGGATGTCCCTGCGCAGTCCTTCATCATGATAGACGGAGAGGGAAATCCCAATGCTCCCGATTTCTCGGAACGGGTTTCGGCCCTTTATGCCTTGGCTTACGCCGTCAAAATGGATTACAAGAAAGCATCAGCCGGTTGCGAAATCGATGATTTCACCGTTTATCCTTTGGAAGGGATTTGGCGTCGGAAAACGCAGGGAACCTTAGTAAAAGAAGACTTGGTTTATACCATTATGATAGGCCAGCCTGATTTTATTACCGCAGAAATGGTGGCTTCGGCTTTGGAAAAGGTCAGGGTCAAAAAGCCGAATCCGCTTTACGACGAAATACGGTTTGAACGGATGGCCGAAGGCAAATGCGTGAGCATCCTGCATCAGGGCGCGTTTGACGACGAACCCGCCTCTTTTGCCAAATTGGATGGTTTCTGCAATGAGAAAGGCTTGAAGCGCAACAGCGATTACCATCGGGAAATTTATCTTAACAACCTGAACCGCACCGCCGTGGAAAAGCTCAAAACGATTTTGCGTTACACGGTAGAGTAATCGACCGCAGCCAAAATCATCCGTTATAACCCGAAGAAGCCCGCAAGCTGTTTTCAGACGGCCTCCCACCCGTTTGAGGCCGTCTGAAAATCCCTTGTCCGCCCCGAAAGAAGTTTTCATGAACACCGTTTCCATCCAAAACCTTTCCCACCGCTACGGCAAGACCCTTACGCTTGACGATGTGTCGCTGGACATTCCGAAAGGCGCGACGGTCGGTTTGATCGGGCCGGACGGTGTGGGCAAATCGACGCTGCTCTCACTGATGGCGGGGGTGAAGGTGATTCAGGACGGGCGGGTGGAAGTGTTGGGCGGCGATATGGCGGACAAGGACGTGCGGCGGGACTTGTCGCACCGCATCGCCTTTATGCCGCAGGGTTTGGGGCGCAACCTGTATCCTACCTTGTCGGTGTATGAGAATATCGATTTCCACGCGCGGCTGTTCGGTTTGGACGGGCAGGAACGCACGCGGCAGATTGCGCGGCTGATGGAGGCGACCCGCCTTGCGCCGTTTTCCGGCAGGGCGGCGGGCAAGCTATCGGGCGGGATGAAGCAGAAGCTGAGTTTGTGCTGCGCGCTGGTGCACAGCCCGGATTTGCTGATTTTGGACGAACCGACCACGGGCGTGGACCCTTTGTCGCGCCGCCAGTTTTGGGCGTTGGTAGACGATTTGCGGCGGGAACACGCGGGCATGACCGTGATTGTGGCAACCGCCTATATTGAAGAAGCGCAGCGTTTCGAGCGGCTGCTGGCGATGGACGCGGGTAGGCTGCTGGAAAACAAGCCCACCGCCGATGTGCTGGCGGATTACGGCACTGATGTGTTGGAAGAAGCCTACGTCAAAATGCTGCCGCCGGAAAAACAGCAGGGTTCGGGCGGTTTGGACATTACGCCGTTCGTCCCCGATCCCGATGCGCCGCCCGCGATGGAAGCGCACGGGCTGACCAAGCGTTTCGGCGATTTTACCGCTGTGGACCATGTCAGCTTCACCATTCAAAAAGGCGAGATTTTCGGCTTTCTCGGCAGCAACGGCTGCGGCAAGTCCACCACCATGAAGATGCTGACTGGTTTGTTGGAGGCGACCGAAGGCGACGCCACGCTGTTGGGCAAGCCGATAGACGCGGGCGGCTTGGACACCAAAATGCGCGTCGGTTATATGTCGCAGGCGTTTTCGTTGTATGAAGAACTGAGCGTGCGCCGCAATTTGGATTTGCACGCCAGACTCTACCAGATGGGCGCTAAAGGCACGGCGGCGGTGGAAGAAGCCCTGCAACAGTTTGATTTGGCAGACGTTGCCGACACCGCGCCCGCATCGCTGCCGCTGGGCATCCGCCAACGCCTGCAACTGGCCGCCGCCTGCCTGCACCACCCCGAAGTATTGATTTTGGACGAACCGACTTCGGGCGTCGATCCCGCCGCGCGCGATATGTTTTGGCGGCATCTTCTGAAACTCTCCCGCGAAGACAAAATCACCATTTTCGTTTCCACCCACTTTATGAACGAAGCCGCCCGCTGCGACCGCATTTCCTTTATGCACAAAGGCCGCGTGCTGGCGGTGGGTACGCCCGCCGAACTGGCGGCAAGGCAGAATGCGCCGGATTTGGAAGAAGCGTTTGTGCAGTATCTGATTGAAGCGGAAGGCGGGGAAGGTGAGGAAAGGTCGTCTCGTCAGGAGGCTGCGCACTCTGAAAGTGATCAACGCGAGTTTTACCAAAATACAGACGGCGTGCGTGAACCAAGTTCACACACCCTGCCGGCGGAAACTCCGACCGTAGGGTGTGTGGCGCAAGCCACGTACGCGGAAGGGGAATCGGATGACAGGTATTTTGAACTTTCAGACGACCTTCAAGGAAAAGATACAGGGTCGTCTGAAACCCAAAACGGCGTGCGTGAACCAAGTTCACACACCCTACCGGCGGAAACTCCGACCGTAGGGTGTGTGGCGCAAGCCACGCACGCGGAAGGGGAATTGGATGACAGGCATTCTGAACTTTCAGACGACCTTCAAGGAAAAGATACGAGGTCGTCTGAAACTCAAAACGGCGTGCGTGAACAAAGTTCACACACCCTACCGGCGGAAACTCCGGCCGTAGGGTGTGTGGCGCAAGCCACGCACGCGGAAGTGGCATCGGATGATAGGCATTCTGAACTTTCAGACGACCTTCAAGGAAAAGATATAGGGTCGTCTGAAACCCAAAACGGCGTGCGTGAACAAAGTTCATACACCCTACGAGACAACCCAAACACCCAAACCTTCAAATACCGCTTCTCCATGATTTGGACTTTCGCCCGCCGCGAAGCTAAAGAACTCCTGCGCGACAAAATCCGCCTGTTTTTCGCCGTGTTCGGCCCGCTGATTATCATGGCGTCGGTATCGTGGGGGATTTCGTTTGACGTGCGGAATCTGAAATTCGCCGTTTACGACCGCGACCAAACCGCCGCCAGCCGCGAGCTGGTCGAATATTTCGACGGTTCGCGCTACTTCCTCCAACAGCCGCCGATACAGTCCGAAGCCGAAATCGACACCGTGCTCAAAAGCTCCGGCGCCATATTGGTCATCGATATTCCGAGCGGTTTCGGGCGCGATTTGGCGCGCGGACTTAAACCCGAAGTTGGGTTTTATGTGGACGGTTCCATGCCGTTTAACGCCACCAATATCCGCGGCTACATCGGCAGCCTGATCACCGCCTACACCAAAGACCGCATCGCCGACAGCGGGCTGCCCGTTTCGCTCAAAGCCCCCGCCGGCATCGAACCGCGCTTTATGTACAATCAGGATTTCGACAGTATCAACGCCATCGCCCCGGGCGTGATGATGCTGGTGTTGATGATGATCCCCGCCATGATGTCGGCGGTCGGCGTGGTGCGCGAACGCGAAATCGGTTCCATCGCCAATTTCTACGCATCGCCCGCCGCCGTGGCGCAATATCTGATCGGCAAACAGCTTCCCTATATCGCCGTCGGCATGGTCAATTTCGCCGCCATGATGCTGATGATTATTTACCTGTTCGGCGTGCCGCTTAAAGGCTCGTTTGCAGGACTCGCCGTCGGCACGCTCTTGATGGTGTCCGCAAGTACCGCGCTGGGGCTTTTGATTTCCTGCTTCGTGCGCTCCCAGCTTGCCGCCATTTTCGCCACCGCCATCATCACCATGATACCCGCGCAAACCTATTCCGGCTTTCTCTACCCGCTTTCCACCATGGAAGGCGGCGCGCTGATTATCGGCAAAACCTTCCCATCGTCGTGGTACTACACCGTCAGCGTCGGCAGCTTCACCAAAGGGCTGCACACCGCCGACCTGCTGCATGAATACGCCGCCATCGCCGCCTTTGCCGCCACCAGCCTGATTCTGGCGTGCGTGTTGTTGAAGAAACAGGAGAAGTGAGAGGTCGTCTGAAAACTCAGCAGGCGGGTCTTGATACCCGAACCTTAACCCACGATTAAAGAAAGAAACGCCATGAACCGAACAACCCTGTTTGACGGACTGGCCGAACGCTACGGCGCGGCGGCGGAATATCCGTGGGCGAAATCTTCCGACTTTGCCGTGTTCCGCCACACGGGCAACCGCAAATGGTTCTGCCTGTATATGCCCGTGCCGTCTGAAAAACTGGGCATGGGCGAGGGCGGTCTGACGGAAATCGTCAACGTCAAATGCCGCCCCGAACACATCGGCGCATGGCGCGCGACGGCAGGCATCCTGCCCGCATACTACATGAACAAAGAACACTGGTTGAGTATCGTATTGGCGCAAACGCCCGCAGAAAATGTGTGGCGGCTGATAGACGACAGCTTCGTGCTGACACGCTAGAATTGGTTAACTCCACACATTAGATACAAGAGAACATGATGACTGACATTACCCTTATCCCCGTTCAAGAACACGAAAAAGACGAGTTTATCCGCGCCTTGCAGCAGTCGTTCAGATTGGCGGTGGCAGACGATTTGGACGACGGAGAAGAAGTTATCAGCCGAGAAGAAATCGAAGAATCCATGAATGCACCCAAAGCAGAGAGCTATCACATTGTTGCCGACGGCGAAAAAGCAGGCGGCGCTGTGATAGTCGTCAATGCCGAAACGGAGCGCGGTTCGTTGGATTTACTGTTTATGTTCCCGCAGAAACACGGGAGCGGCTTGGGAGGGAAAGCGTGGCGGGCGATAGAACGGCTGCACCCCGAAGTACGCGTGTGGGAAACGCATACGCCGTATTTTGAGAAGCGCAACATCCATTTCTACGTCAATAAATGCGGCTTTAAAATCGTGGAGTTTTTCAATCCGCACCACCCCGATACCACTAGAATGCAAGCAGTGGGGCAAGATGAAGCGTTTGAATATTTCTTCCGTTTTGAAAAAGAAATGCCGCAACAGCCGTAGGATGTGCTTCCTTGTCTTGAGCTTTTCAGACTTTATTTATTAAATTTCAGGAGAAAACATGAAAACCATAGGCATCATCGGCGGTATGAGCCCCGAAAGTACCGTGCTCTACTACCAAATCATCAACCGCGAAACCAACCGCCGCTTGGGCGGCAACCGCAGCGCCAAAATCCTGCTCGACAGCGTGGATTTTGAAGAAATCGTCCGTTTGCAGAAAAGCGGCGACTGGGCGGCGGCGGGAAACGTGTTGGCGCAAAGCGCGCGGAAGCTGGAAGCGGCCGGCGCGGATTTTTTGCTGCTCGCCACCAACACCATGCACAAAGTCGCCCCCGCCATCGAACAGGCGGCCGGCATCCCCTTGCTGCACGTCGTCGATGCCACCGCCGCCGCCATCAAACGGCAGGGCTTGTCCGCCGTCGGCCTGCTCGGCACGCGCTTTACCATGAGCGACGGTTTTTATACGGAGCGCATGGGTTCGCAGGATGTGCAAACCATAGTGCCGACCACCGCCGAACAAGACGAAATCCACCGCATTATTTTTGACGAACTGTGCCTGAACCGCATCCGCCCCGAATCCGCCCGCTACTTTTATGACGTGATAGGTCGTCTGAAAAACGAAGGTGCGCAGGGCGTGATACTCGGCTGCACCGAAATCTGCCTGCTTGTGAACGAAACCGACAGCCCGCTGCCCGTGTTCGACAGCACCGCCATCCATGCGTTCTCGGCGGTGGATGCGGCGCTGGCGGAATAAGTGGGACTCCTGATTAAACTGCTACGGAGTGGGTTTGCCATTTCGTATCAGTTTATCTGTAGTCCCACCCATGATGCGGCAAACGTCAAATTTCACGATATGGATGTTATCCGCTTATGAAGAGTAAACTTTGTGAATAATTTTGACGGTTTTGCTTTTGCGGTTGAATTCCGTTTCGATAGTAATGGCTGAGGCGCAATCCGAATCTTGGTATTTCATATCGATATGGTTGGGATTTTTACGGCTCAGTTTGAGAGACCATTCGGAAATTTCGGATTCGTTGCCGCATTCCATTTTTTCTTTTTTGTTCAGGATCAGTTTTTTACGCGGCAGGGTGGAAGGAACGGTTTTAGGGTAGGGCGCTTCGCCGTTGTAACCTTGCTTCATAAAGGCGGAGTAGGCTTGTTGCAGCGAACCGGTGTAATGGCATTCGTAGCGGGTTACGATGGCATCGAGTTCGGGGTTGCCCGTGGATTTCGGGCTTTCATGGCAGGACAGATTACCGGCAAAGGCGGTAGGGGAAGTGAGAAGCAGGCAGAGCAGAAAAGGTTTGACGGACATCATAGTTCCTTAGATTGGATTGATGAAATAGGTCGTCTGAAATCAAAGCTGATTCCAAAGACCTTATTTGACAAACATAATTATACATTGTCGGTCTGACTAAACGAGTTGGATTGACCAATCAGCGTGGTAGCCGATTCCATACGCGTTGTCTTTATCCGCTGCGTTTCGATGGATTTTTTAGGGAAAAACAGACTCTATTGTGTGTACACGGCCAACCTGCTGCCGGACTTTTAATGGGAAAACCGAGGCTGTAAAGCCGAAAAACAGCCGGACAATTTTTCAGACGGCCTTTGACAATACAACCCACAAACAGGAACCCCCATGCGTACCCTGAAAAACATTCTGACCCTGATGCTCAAAGAGTTCCGCAGCGTGCTGACTGATCCGGTGCTGATGGTGCTGATTGCGTATATCTTTACCGCCACGATTTATCAGATGGCGCAGGTGGGCGCGGATTTGAAAAATGCCGCTGTCGGCATTATCGACCAAGACCGTTCGGTTTTGTCCATGCGTATCCGCGATGCCGTGCAGCATCCGTTTTTCAAACCAGTAGAGGACGTGCGGCGCGAGGATTCGGACGAATTGATGGATAAGGGCGAGTTCACCTTTATTTTGGAAGTGCCGCCCAATTTTCAGCGCGACATGGCGGCGGGGCGCAATCCTGATTTGCAGCTTTTGGTTGATGCGACGTCAATGACGCAGGCGGGGGTGGGCGCGTCGTATCTTTCGCAAATTATCAACCGCGAAATTTACGAATTCACCGGCGTGACGCGGCCGGAGTTAATCAGCCCCGTCATCAATACTTATTACAATCCCAACGGCGAGAGCGCGTGGTTTATGCCGACTTCGCAAATCGGCTCGATGTCGTGTATGTTGCTGATTTTATTGACAGGGGCGGCGGTTATCCGCGAACGCGAACGCGGCACAATCGAGCATCTGCTGGTGATGCCGGTCAATGCGTTCGAACTGATGATGGGCAAAGTGCTGGCAAATGCCGCCGTGATTTGGGTGGCAGCATTGTCGTCGCTGTGGTTTATCGTGCATTTGAGCATAGGCGTGCCGCTCATCGGCTCGGTGCCGCTTTATGCGGTAGGGCTGGCGTTGTTTCTGTTTTCGGTGGCGTCGCTGGGCATCATGATTGCCACGTTCGCATCGACGATGGGACAGTTTGGTATGCTGATGCTGCCGGTGTATATCGTGATGAACCTGTTTGCCGGCGGCGCATCCCCGCGCAGCAACATGCCGCACGCGGCGCAACTGATCAGCGAATACTGGCCGCTGACGCAGTTTGTGAAATTCTCGCAAGACATCCTGTTCCGCGGCGCGGGGATTGAAATCGTGTGGGGACATATGCTGATCATGGGCTGTATCGGCGTAGGATTCTTGTGGCTGGCATTGTTGCGGTTTCAAGGGATGTTGGAACGGCAGGGTTGAGGTTGACCCGCCAAGTATTGCTAAAAAGCAAACCTGACGGTTTGCTGCCCTCTCCCTAGCCCTCTCCCACGGGGAGAGGGGAGTGAGGATACCGAAACCCAACCGTGTTTGGGATTTTCAGCCAATTTGTACCTTCTTCCAGTGAGAGAGGGCTTGAGGATACCGAACCTCAGCCATTTGGGGGATTTCCAGCCAATTTGTCCCCTCTCCCCGTGGGAGAGGGTTAGGGAGAGGGCAGTAAGCCGCAGGCTTACATTTAGGTTTCTAGGTTTCGCAAAAAATCTTCTGAAAGGTCGCTCCAACAGGAGAACGCACATTCTGAAGCCGTTGCGGCAAATTTTATAGTGGATTAACTTTAAAACAGTACGGCGTTACCTCGCCTTGCCGTACTATCTGTACTGTCTACGGCTTCGTCGCCTTGTCCTGATTTAAATTTAATCCACTATATTTATGTGTAAGATAAACGAAAGGTCGTCTGAAAACGTTTTATCCTGTTTTCAGACGACCTTTTTACTTCCTTAACACTTTACCTGACGCGCTTTACCTGCCCGACTGTGTCCACACGTTTTGCAGGTAGGCGTAGGTCAGCTCGGCGGTGCCGGAGACCAGCGCGATGTCGCTGCCCAAGTCTTCGGCTTTGCCCACGCCGATGGGCAAGGCGCCGGATGCTTTGATGGCGGCGACGCCGGCGGCGGCGTCTTCGATGCCGATGCAGCGGCGGATGTCCGCGCCCACGCCCTCGGCGGCGGCGAGGAAGATGTCGGGGGCGGGTTTGGAATGCGCGACGGCGGCAGGGTCGGCGACGGCGTCGAAGAAGTGGGTCAGCCCCATGCGTTCTAGCAGGAACGGGCCGTTTTTACTGGCGGATGCGAGGGCGATTTTTTTGCCGTTTGCCCTCAATGCTTCCAGCAGCGGCAAAATGCCGGGGTATACGTCTTCGGGTTTGACTGCCTGAATCATTTCGACGTAGTTGTCGTTTTTGCGGCTGGTCAGTTCGGCGAACTCGGCTTCGCTGACAGTTTTGCTGCCGTGTGCGAGGATGCGTTTGAGCGAATCGTCGCGCGACACGCCTTTGAGCTGCTCGTTAAACTTGCGGTCGATGCTGATGCCCAGTTCTTCGGCGAGCTTTTTCCATGCGCGGTAGTGGTATTCGGCGGTGTCGGTGATGACGCCGTCGAGGTCAAATAGGACTGCGGTAAAAGTCATTTTGCGCCCTCCTTATTTTGCCAACGCGACGGTGTGGCTGCCGTTGAGCGTGATGTCTTTGCCGTACACCTGCAATTCGAGCGGTTCGCCTTTGAGCAGGGTGAAGACGACGTTTTCTTTACCGACGGCGACTTTAATCAGACGGCCGCGGTAGTTGATGTGGAAGGCATAGCCTGTCCACGCACTCGGCAGGAACGGTGCGAAGCTGAGTTTGCCGCCCCAAGTTTTCATTTGGGCGAAACCTTGGACGATGGCGAGCCACGAGCCGGTCATGGAGGTGATATGCAGGCCGTCTTCGGTGTCGTTGTTGTAGTTGTCCAAGTCCAGGCGGGCGGTGCGCTGGTACATTTCCACGGCTTTTTCTTCTTTGCCCAGTTCTGCGGCAAGAATAGAGTGGATACACGGCGACAGCGAGCTTTCATGCACGGTCATCGGTTCGTAGAAGTCGAAGTTGCGGCGTTTTTCGTCGATATTGAAACGGTCGCCGAAGAAGTAGATGCCTTGCAAGACGTCCGCCTGTTTGATGAAGGGCGAACGCAGGATTTTGTCCCACGACCATTTCTGGTTGAGCGGCAAATCATCGGGCGAAAGCGCGGACACGGGGCGGATGTCTTTGTCGAGGAAGCCGTCGTGCTGCACGAATACGCCGAGTTCTTCGTCATGCGGACGGTACATATTCGCGCTGATGTCCGCCCATTTTTCCAGCTCGGCGGCACTCACGTTCAAATCGGGGCGCGGATATTTCGCCAAGGCTTCGCGGGTGTAGTCCAATACCCATGCGGCGAGGGTGTTGGTGTACCAGTTGTTGTTGATGTTGTTTTCGTATTCGTTCGGGCCGGTTACGCCGTGAATCATGTATTTGCCGTTGCGTTTGGAGAAGTGGACGCGGTCCGCCCAGAAGCGGGACACTTCGACCAAGACTTCCAAGCCTTCTTTGGCAAGATAGCTTTCGTCGCCGGTGTAGTTGGTGTAGTTGTAGATGGCGTAAGGAATCGCGCCGTTGCGGTGGATTTCCTCAAAGGTGATTTCCCATTCGTTGTGGCACTCAATGCCGGTAAACGTTACCATCGGATAGAGTGCACCCGCCAAGCCCTGTTCGCGCGCGTTGTGTTGCGCCTGCGGCAGTTGGTTGCGGCGGTATTGCAGCAGGTTGCGGGTAACTTCGGGTTCAGCCAGTGCGAGGTAGAGCGGCACAGCGTAGGCTTCGGTGTCCCAATAGGTCGCGCCGCCGTATTTTTCGCCGGTAAAGCCTTTCGGGCCGATGTTCAGGCGCGCGTCTTCGCCGTAGTAGGTGGAGAACAGTTGGAACAGGTTGAAGCGGATACCCTGCTGCGCTTCGTCGCTGCCTTCGATGACTACGTCGGCGATTTCCCAACGGTGCAGCCAGCCTGCTTTGTGCGCGTCCAGCAAGGTTTCAAACGCAACGCCTGCGATTTTTTCCGACAAGGCGCGGCCTGCGGCTTTCACCGCTTCCAAGCCCTGATAATCGCGGCTGGTGGTAACAATCACGCGTTTTTCAAAAGTTTCGGGCGTACTGCCGACTTCGGCTTCGAAAGAATTGGAGACCTGCCAGTCGGTTTGGCTGCCACCGAGGGCTTTGAAGCTGCCGGCGAAGGTTTGCTCGGCGTTGACGATGAATTGCTCTACGCCGAAGGGATTGGCGACGGTTTGGGTGGCAATGTAGGAGCGGTCGTCTGAAACGCCTTTGTCCAATACCTGCCAGAATTTTTCTTCGTAGTTGGAGTCTTCGTTTTTCACGTCGGCGTCGATAATGGAATCAATGCGGACTTGGTGGGTTTTGCCGTCAACGGATACGGCTTCCCAGCGGATAACCGCCAGTTCTTTTTGCGCGACGGACAGGAATTTGCACACATCGAAACGCACGCCGAACACGGTGAACGAGCGGCGCAAAACGCCGTGCTGCATATCGAGTTCGACGGAGAAGCCGGCAACGTCGTTTTTCGCCAAGTCCACTTCCTGCCCGTCGACAAAGATTTTGACTTTGCTGAAATTGAGCGCATTGATGGCTTTGCCGAAATATTTGGGGTAGCCGTTTTTCCACCAGCCGACGCGGGTTTTGTCGGGGAACCACACGCCGGCGATGTAGGTACCCAAGTGGCTGTCGGCGGAATAGGTTTCCTCAAAGCTGCCGCGCATACCCATATAGCCGTTGCCCAAGCTGGTCAGGCTCTCTTGCAGCCGTTTGTGTTCTTTTTCCAGTTTTGCCGAACGCAGCGTCCAAGGGCTGACTTCCATGATTCTTGTATACATCGTAAAGCTCCTGTTTTGATGGTTTTATGGCAAACCGTTTTGAAATACGGTTCGTCTTACTTAAATCAAATAAAGCGTCGGCAGAAGTTTCAGACGACCCTCCTGCCGATAAATGAAGAAAATTATGCGCCGCCGTGTGTTTCTTTAATCAGGAACACGGAAAACGCGCCCAGCAGCAGGACGACGCCCCCTACCAAGAACATATTGGCCTGCAAACCGCCCATCATCGGGAACAACATGAAGCTCAACAGCGAAGCAACAATCTGAGGCATACAGATGGAGCCGTTGAACAAGCCCAAATAAGTGCCCATATGCTTGCCCGACAAGGCGTTGGTTACAATCGTCAGCGGATAAGTGATGATGCCCGCCCAAGCAATACCGATTAAGATGTAAGACAACACCAGCGCGTATTGGTTGCTGATGAAGAATACGGAGAAAAAGCCGAGCGCGCCCAAAGCCAGGCAGCTGAAATAACCCGCCTTAAGGTATCGGTTGGGGATTTTCGCCAATACAAACGAACAAATCACCGCCGCAACCGACTGCACCGCCGCCAATACACCGTACCAGTTGCCCGCTTCCTGATAGCCTACGGAAGACGCATCGGTCGTGTGCCAGACGTTTTCCGCAATCGCGCCAGCGGAATAAGTCCACATATATTGGAAAGCGAACCAGCAGAAAAACTGCACCAGAGTGACCGTCCAAAACGCTTTAGGCGCGGTTTTCAAGAGTTCGAACCAGTTGGCTTTTTCCTGATTTGCCGCCACGTCGATGCCGTGGTAGCGGGCGTAGGTTTCCGGATCGTATTCCTTCACTTTGAAAATCGTGAACGCGCTGGTAATCACCAACAACGCTGCGCCCACATAAAATGCCACGACCACGGTCTGCGGTACGACGCCTTTTTCGGCAGTATTCGCCAAACCGATATACGCGAACACAAACGGCAGAATCGCCGCCACAACCGCGCCCGTATTCGCTAAGAAACTCTGAATCCCGTAGGCGTAGCTTTTCTGCTCCTCGTTGACCATGTCGCCGACCATCATTTTAAACGGCTGCATCGCCATATTCGACGACACGTCCAACAGCGCAATCATCAGCGCGCCGAACGACAAAGCCGCCAGCGACGCATAACCGAAACCGAAGCTGCCCGAGTTCGGCATCAGAATCATCACAATGACCGCAATCAGCGTGCCGTAAAGCAGATACGGTAGACGGCGGCCGCCCAAGCGCGGCTTCCATGTGCGGTCGGAGTAATAACCGACAATCGGCTGCACCAGCATCCCCGCCAACGGCGGCAGGATAAAGAACCAGCCGAGGCTGTGCGGGTCGGCGCCGAGCGTCTGGAAGATGCGGCTCATCTGCGAGCTTTGCAGGGTAAAGGCCGTCTGAACGCCGAGAAAACCGAAACTGAGCATCCAAATCGTGCTTTTCGGCAGCGAGGGCAAGCCCTGCCGCGTGGGTTGCGTATTGTCCGACATGAGGTAGTCCTTTCGTTTTTTTGTAATAAAACCGGTTTCGGTAAACATCATCGAGCGATGGATACCGATAAAAAGGGGCGTGTTGTGACAGCGCATGATGTTGAGTCGCGCGGGTCAAGGGTCGTCTGAAAACGAAGACAGAAGACGGTTTCAGACGACCTGGTGTCCACATCACACTAAGCTATTTTTTAATCAACAGTTCGGGCAATTCAGCCCCATCGGTGCAATTTCGGTAACGCAGGCAGCGGTCAAACCATAATCATCGTTATGATGAAGTCGGTTTGGGAGAGGACATCGGGCTGCGAAGCGGCAAGAAATTGTTTAAGGAATTCAATTAAAGAGGAGGCGTCCTCACTTGGATAACAGTCGGATAAAACCATTTTCCGCGCTTGTCACGGATAGAAAGCGTAGCGTTCAAACATTTGTTTTCAGACGGTTTTGAGTAACGTGTCATCAGTAAAAACGCGCAGGGGATGTTGTCGGAAGAGTAGGGTGGGCGCGATTTGCTGAGGGATGGTATTGTTGTTGTGAAGCATCTGGTATAGATAAGCGGGGTCATTATGTTTTAAAACATACATGCTGGCAAGTGGCTATCAGTACCATAGTTGACTATCCGCAAAGTTTGAGTGGAGAAGCAAAGAAACGGCTTGCAAGCTGTTTACTGATTCGTCCTATTTTCCGTAGGACATATCGGAAAGGCGGCAGAGAGTTTGGAGACAGGGTATGCAGGTCGTCTGAAAACGGTCCATCCCGTTTTCAGACGACCTTTTTTGACAATGTGATACACTGTCATTCTGACGACATAAATTATAGTGAATTAACTTTAAATCAGGACAAGGCGACGAAGCCGCAGACAGTACAGATAGTACGGAACCGATTCACTTGGTGCTTCAGCACCTTAGAGAATCGTTCTCTTTGAGCTAAGGCGAGGCAACGCCGTACTGGTTTAAAGTTAATCCACTATATCGATGCAAAGCCAAACGCTTCAGGAATACAAATTGAACATCCTTATTACTTCTCCCCGTGCGCCCGTTGCGCTGGAATGGGCGCGGTTCGCCAAACGCGGCGGACATCAGGTTGTGTTTTGCGACAGCCTGCGTTTCCCGGTCGGCATTTTTGCCGGATTGGGCGGGTACTGCCGCATTCCCGCGCCGCGTTTGGATTTCGCCGGCTATGCGCGTGCTATGACGGAATTGGTGGCGCAGGCGGATTGTGTGATTCCGACTTGTGAAGATATTTTTTATTTGGCGAGGCTGGATTTGCCGGAATCGGAGCGCGCCAAATGTTGGATGCCCGATCATGAAACGCTGTTTACCCTGCATGACAAATTCCGTTTTTTCGAGCGGATGCCGCAGGATACGACGGTGCGTTTTCCGGCTACGCGCCGAATCACGTCGGTCGGCGAGGTCGGATACGACAGCGTGAAGAAAACGGTATTGAAGCCTGTTTATTCGCGTTTCGGTCGTTCCGTAATACGCGGCGTAACGGAAGGTCGTCTGAAAAACATCCATATCAGTGCGGATTATCCTTGGGTGCAGCAGGATTTCATTACGGGGCAGGGGGTGTGCAATTATGTGATTTGCGAACACGGCAGCGTGTTGGCGCATGCCGCCTACCGCCCGCGCTACCTGCTCAACGATTCGGCATCGACCTATTTCGAGCCGCTTTCCGACCCGCGTTTGGACGAATTTGTGACGAAATTTACCGAGCAAAACGCGTTTCACGGACAGGCGGCTTTTGACTTTATCGATGACGGAAACGATTTGTGGCTGTTGGAATGCAATCCCCGCGCGACCAGCGGCCTGCATCTTTTACGCGAGGATTTGATATTTGACGGAGCAGGGCGCTTGCAGCAACGGAAACACAACACGCCATCCAAACCTTTACGGGTCGGCGCGACCTTGCCGCTGCTTTTCGGTTATCGGGCTTGGAAAGAGGGAAAATGGACGGCGCTTTGGCAGGACTTCCGCCGAGCCGATGATGTGATTGCCGATTTGCCTTTCTATGCGCAATGGCTGGCATTGGGCGAGATGATGTGGCGCAGTATCCGGCATCATAAGCCTTTAACCAGCGCCAGCACTTTCGATATTGAGTTTGACGGCGATGAAAACTGATCTGTCCCACGAATTTGCGGCATTGTTCCAAGACATTCCACTGCAACGCCTGTTTGCCAATATGAATGCCCGCGCCGAGGTTTTGAATATCGACGGTTTGGATATTCCCTGCACCGTCATCGACCGGATCACGCCTAATTGCTATACCGCGTCGCCGCATTCGGCAATCGTGGATTATGCGAGGGACGAGTTGGTCAAACTGCCCGGCGGGCAGCGTATGTTTGCGGCCGGTTTGTTGTCGGCGTTAAGCGGCATTTTGCGGCTGAATCAGATTGACCGTATGGTAACGCTGAACAATTATTGCCTCTCTACCAATAGCTTCTCTGAGGCTTTTCAGACGACCCCAATGTCGAAGCTGACCCAAGCCGCCGTCGCAAAATGGCCGAAACATGCTTTGTCCGTCCGTTCGCTGAATCCGCGCCAGCATAGGGATTTGATTGAACGGCTGGAACAGCTCGGTTGGAAAATGGTGGTGACGCGGCAGGTTTACATTATGGACGATTGGCAGGCAGTCATGGCAAAAACCAATACCAAACGCGACCGCAAGATATTTAATGACGGACGTTATGTTTTTGAGCGCTTGAGTGCCGACAGCCCTGATGCGGATTTTGAAGCGGCGGTGCATTGGTACAACCGCCTGTATCTGAACAAATATTCCAAGCAAAACGTACAATTTACCGTTGAATTTATGCGCGAAGCCGTATCGCGCGATATCTTGAATTTATTTCTACTGCGTGACGGCAAAACCGGTGAAAGTGCCGGAGTATCAGGCGTTGTCATCGACAGCAATACCGCTACTTCGCCCATCGTCGGCTACGATGATGCCAAGCCGCAAAGTGATGCCTTATACCGCCGCTGCATGACGCGTTCCATGCAAACCTGTATCGAAGCGAATGTCCCTTTAAATTTCAGTTCCGGTGCACCCGATTTCAAAAGGGTACGCGGCGCAATGCCTGAAATCGAATATATGGCGGTCTATACGTCCCATCTCCGACCTGCGCGCCGGCTTATTTGGAAGCTGTTACACGCATTGAGCCAGGGGTATTACAAAAAAATCCTGATTAAATACAAACTGTAAACATAAATATTGAACTTAAAACACGGAGTACATCATGAAAAAAACGTTTTTACTCATCTGCCTTGCCGCCACCGCGGCCGCATCCGCCGAAACGATATCGTTGGAAGTATCGGGCAATCCGGCATTCCGTCAATATTCCGCCAATGCAAAGGTAGAGTCTGCGTTCAAATCCATACAAAACGAATGCGGTGATTTTGCCGTTGCGCCTGTTTCACTTTCCCTGAAAAAGGACGCTAAATATTTCGTCGCAGTCTGCACAATGGGCGGCAGCGCATTGACAGAATTCCAAATCCTCTCCAGCGGACGCGGCAAATCAGAGGTCTTGTTGGAAGGCGGAGGCTATGGAATCAATATCTTGCCGAAACAACATAACGGTTTGCGCGATATCGCCGTTACAGAAGGCAATGCAAGATATTGCACCGAAACGCGTTACCGCTTTAATGGAAAAGCCTACCGCCCCTATAAGCGCAAGAGCTGCCTAGGTTAATCCATGCTGTAAGTTTCAAAAGAGGTGTATCAACATAAAAAAGTTGATTTGCCATCACAATCAAATAAAACGACACAAACCATGAATATAGAAAAAATGAAACGCGCTTGGTATCCGTTGATACCGAGCAAGCAGCTGAAAGACAAACCCGTTCATCGCGAATTGTTGGGACAGCAGCTGGTATTGGTACGGCTGAACGGACAGGCAGCCTGTATGGATGATTGCTGTCCGCATCGGCATGTGCCGCTGAGTGCGGGCAAAATCGTTTCGGGCAAACTCCAATGTTGTTATCACGGCTGGGAGTTTGACGCACAAGGCAAAGTTTTGACCGTTGTCGGCGGGATGTGTGCTTGTGAAGAAGCTGAGAGTGTTCCTACGTTTCCATGCCGAGAGTACGACGATTGGGTGTGGGTTTGTCTGGTTTCTGATATTCCTTTTGAACCGTATGCCGATTTTGAAGCACCGGAAGGTTTTGAAACCGCCAACGCCGTCCGATATATGGAAGGCGATTTCATCCACGCCATCGAAAACTTCCTCGACCCGACCCATACGCGCTATATCCATTCCAAACTGCTGCGCAACAACGGCAAACAAAGCATGCAGATCAGCCAGAGCCACCATGAACGCGGTTTCGTGACGCATTATCGTCTCAATCAACAGCAAAACGGATTGATTAATAAGTTGTTCGACAAAGGCATTACCGTCAATGATGCGGCATTTACCTTCCCGGGTTTGGTGCGTATCGATTACTTCACACCGAACAGTCATGAATATCGGATTTCCGCCTTCTTTATCCCTCAAAGCAAGGGCAGTATGGGCTTAAATGTCCGAGTCCATTTCCCTAAAAGCCGCTTTCCTTTGCCCATCAAATTCCATCTGTTCCGCCCGTTTCTTGAACGTCTGATGGTTCAGGATTCCGCCATTATCAAAAGCCAATACCATCATCACAAAGAACATTATGCAAATAGGCCTTATTGCAGCACCACCAATGATTTGGTGATTGATCATTTGCTGCATCTCTTCTTGGAAAACATGCCGGAGGGCATAGACAAAACGGGAGAAATGAGTTTATAGAGAAAGCGAAACCGGAGGAGGGTGGTAGCCTGAGGGTCGTCTGAAAACAGTGTATAGTGGATTAACTTTAAACCAGTACGGCGTTGCCTCGCCTTGTCGTACTATCTGTACTGTCTGCGGCTTCGTCGCCTTGTCCTGATTTAAATTTAATCCACTATAAAACGGGTTTCAGACGACCCCTTCTATAAAAACTGTCAACAATTTTCATTAATATATTCCAAATGCCCGAATATTTATTTTATAAAAATCAATACTCAATCTTTTCGGTATTCGGATAATGTTAAAAGATGAAAGATTTTGTCTTGATTGAACAGGCGGTTTGCGTTATCGTTTGCATTCTTTCATTCATAAACTCTGTGTTTCATCCTAATTGATTGGACAGTCTGACTGTCGCCGTGTTCCTTCAATGCGCGTACCCTAAACCGCTGCTTGGAGGACTTGCATTACAGGTGCTGTGGTGAGGCGGGTTGTCCCTATTGGTTTGAAGCCGTATAAAAGAGGTCATTATGCAATTATCAGGTGCACAAATCATAGTGCAAAGTCTCAAAGCCGAAGGTGTAGAGTATGTTTTCGGCTATCCGGGCGGCGCAGTCATCGAAATCTACGACGCTATTTTCCAACTCAATAAATTCAAGCACATCCTGACCCGACACGAGCAGGCGGCGGTACACGCGGCAGATGCGTATGCGCGCGTCAGCGGCAAAGTCGGCGTCGCGCTGGTTACTTCCGGTCCGGGCGTGACCAATGCGCTGACAGGCATTGCTACCGCATACAGCGATTCGATTCCGATGGTGGTCATCAGCGGACAGGTCGGCAATTCGCTCATCGGTACGGATGCGTTTCAAGAGGTGGATACGGTCGGCATTACCCGTCCGTGCGTCAAACACAATTTCTTGGTAACCAACGTCAACGAGCTTGCCGAGACCATTAAAAAGGCATTCCAAATCGCCGCCAGCGGCCGACCCGGCCCGGTCGTAGTCGATATTCCCAAAGATGTAACGCAGGCGATGGCGAAATTCAGCTATCCGCAGGAAGACATCTTTATCCGCTCTTACCAACCTGTCGTGCAAGGCCATATCGGGCAGATTAAAAAAGCCATCCAAATGTTGGCTTCCGCCAAACGTCCGATCGTTTATTTCGGCGGCGGCGTGGTATTGGGCAATGCTTCGGAAGAGCTGACGAAATTTGTCCGCATGACGGGCGCACCGTGTACCGGCACGCTGATGGGGCTGGGCGCGTACCCTTCAAGCGACCGCCAATTCTTGGGTATGCTGGGTATGCACGGCACTTACGAAGCCAACCTCGCCATGCAAAACGCAGATGTCGTGTTGGCAGTGGGCGCGCGTTTTGACGACCGTGTCGTCTCCGTTCCGTCCAAATTCTTTGAAAAAGCCAAAAAAGTCATTCACATTGATGTTGACCCGTCCAGCATCGCCAAACGCGTCAAAGTCGATATTCCGATTGTCGGCGACGTGAAAAACGTCTTGTCCGAAATGATTGCCTTGTGGGGCAAACAGGATGCGCCTGCCGCCGACTCTTTGGACAAATGGTGGAAAAACATCGAAGAATGGCGTTCGCGCAACTGCCTGTGGTTTGACAACGACAGCGAAATCATCAAACCGCAATATGTCGTGCAGAAACTTGCCGAAGTTACCGGCAATTCCGCCATCATCACTTCGGACGTGGGACAACACCAAATGTTCGCGGCGCAATATTATCCGTTCGAACGCCCGCGCCAATGGCTCAATTCCGGCGGCTTGGGTACGATGGGCGTAGGCCTGCCGTATGCGTTGGGCGCGAAACTCGCCGCTCCCGACCAAGACGTATTCTGTATTACGGGCGAAGGTTCGATTCAGATGAACATCCAGGAATTGTCCACCTGCTTCCAATACCATGTCCCGATTAACGTCGTTACCCTCAACAACGGCTACCTCGGCATGGTTCGCCAATGGCAGGAGCTGTATTACGGCAACCGCGAATCGGAAACCTATTTCGATTCCCTGCCCGATTTCGTCAAACTGGCGGAAGCATACGGGCACATCGGCATCCGCGTGGACAAAAAATCCGATGTTGAAGGCGCGCTTTTGGAAGCGGTCAAACAAAAAGACCGTCTGGTATTTATCGACTTCTTGACCGATAAGAAACAAAACGTGCTGCCCATGGTCGGCAACGGCAAAGGTTTGGACGAAATGGTCCTGCCGCCGCATATGCGCGAAAACCCTAAAGCGTAAGGAGAACGACAATGCGACATATCTTATCTGTTCTGATGGAAAACGAATCAGGCGCGATGAGCCGCGTGGTCGGCCTTTTCTCCGCTCGCGACTACAACATCGACTCCTTGGCAGTAGCCCCGACCGAAGACAAAACCCTTTCGCGCATGACCATCGTTACCCACGGCGACGAGCAAGTCATCGAACAAATCACCAAGCAACTCAATAAATTGATTGAGGTCGTCAAAGTGGTCGATTTGAACGAAAGCCGTTTTGTCGAACGCGAATTGATGTTGGTAAAAGTCCGCGCCGTCGGCAAAGACCGCGACGAATTTTTACGCCTGACCGAAATCTACCGTGGCAGCATCATCGACGTAACCGACCGCAGCTACACCATCGAAATCACAGGTTCGACCGACAAACTCGACTCCTTCCTCGAAACCGTCGGACGCGCCCAGATTTTGGAAACCGTACGCACAGGCGCAGCCGGTATCGGCCGCGGCGAGCGTATTTTGAAAATTTAACACCGTCAGGTTTTCAGACGACCCGATAGGTCGTCTGAAAACAGAAACGGCAGGAGAGATTGATGTCAAACATTAAAATCGTCGCGCTGGTTACCGTCAAACCCGAATACACGGAAACGCTGAAACCCTTTTTCCAAAGCCTGGTCAAAGCCAGCCGCGCGGAAGAAGGCAACATCAGCTACGATTTGCATCAGGAAATCGGCAAACCCGAGCGTTTCGTCTTCGTCGAAAACTGGAAATCCCAAGCAGCCATCGACGCGCACAACGCCAGCGAACATTTCCAAGGTTTCGTCAAAGCCATCGACGGCAAAACCGACGCGCTCGAAATCGTTTTGATGGAAGAACTCTCCGTTTAACCCTTTACCCTCAATCCAACCGTCCGGCATCCTCAACATAAAGCCGGAATCCATTTTACCCAAAGGAAATCAAATGCAAGTTTATTACGATAAAGACGCCGACCTGTCCCTGATCAAAGGCAAAACCGTCGCCATCATCGGCTACGGCTCACAAGGCCACGCCCACGCAGCCAACCTGAAAGATTCAGGCGTAAACGTAGTAGTCGGCCTGCGCCAAGGCGGCTCTTGGAAAAAAGCAGAAGCAGCCGGCTTCGAAGTATTGTCCGTAGCCGATGCCACCAAAAAAGCAGACGTAGTGATGATTCTGCTACCCGACGAAAACCAACCCGTCGTATACAAAAACGAAATCGAGCCTAACCTGAAACAAGGCGCGGTACTTGCTTTCGCGCACGGCTTCAACGTCCACTATAACCAAATCGTACCGCGTGCCGACTTGGACGTGATTATGGTCGCCCCCAAAGGCCCCGGTCACACCGTACGCAGTGAATTCCTCAAAGGCGGCGGCGTGCCTTCACTGATCGCCGTTTACCAAGATAAAAGCGGTAAAGCCCGCGACATCGCCCTGTCTTACGCAGCAGCCAACGGCGGCACCAAAGGCGGCGTGATTGAAACCAACTTCCGCGAAGAAACCGAAACCGACCTCTTCGGCGAACAAGCCGTATTGTGCGGCGGCGTGGTCGAATTGATCAAAACCGGCTTCGAAACCCTGACCGAAGCAGGCTACGCGCCCGAAATGGCATACTTCGAATGCCTGCACGAAATGAAGCTCATCGTTGACCTGATTTACGAAGGCGGCATCGCCAACATGAACTACTCCATTTCCAACAACGCGGAGTACGGCGAATATGTTACCGGCGTGGAAGTCATCAACGACAAATCCCGCGAAGCCATGCGCAACGCCCTCAAACGCATCCAAACCGGCGAATACGCCAAAATGTTCATCCAAGAAGGTGCCGTCAACTACGCCAGCATGACCGCCCGCCGCCGCCTGACTGCCGATCACCAAATCGAGAAAGTCGGCGCACAACTGCGTTCCATGATGCCTTGGATTGCCAAAAACAAACTGGTCGACTTGGACAAAAACTAATTCGACTCGGTTCAACCATAAGCAAACCTGCCCAACGATTCGGGCAGGTTTTTTGTTACGTTGAGATTTTGAAAAATCAAAAATTCCAGTGGAAGAAAGGTCGTCTGAAAGACGAATTGACGATTTCAGACGACCCTTTGCTTGAGTTAGAAGTTATCGTGGCTCAGTTCAAAAGAACAATAGCAACGAAGCTTTATCTGTGGTTTGTAGTGTTCTTTTTTATTTATGAATTCCAGGTCCGAAATCGGCTGTGACAAATTCTTGAACAATCATGACCGCGCAGTTGTCTTTACGTTTTTTCATAAAAAGCAGTTTTGCCTTTGCCGGGGCGGGTAACGTAAGAATGGATATGTCTTTACCGTCTAAATGGCCGATAAAACTGGGACTGCCTGCGAACTCTTCATAGTTTGTAGGTGGTAACGGACAGCGGTTATTGTGAAGTTCAAATTCAAGCTGCTTCATCTTGCCTTTTTCAGACGACCATTCAGCAAACGAAATACTACGGATACCGTATTGTTGATATGGATCTTGGTTAACATGGTATGTGCTGTTGAATTGTCTGTCGTTTTTTATAGTATGGTTAGCAGTTTGATTGATTTCATGCGCCAGTTCGGGGATATCAATGCTGCGACCGATTTTATCCAAGTCAATAAAACTGCCATCGCGGGCAGCTTCTATCAAGACCTTAGACAAAGACTTATCGTGCATACGCATGGTTTCCATCGTATCGGCTCGGGCAATATTGGCTGATGTAAGCAGTGCGCAAAATATCAAAAAATAAGATTTCATTTAAATCCTTGTTATTAAATAGAGTTTAAGAATAAAACAAAATTGCCTGCATAGAAGATGAGATATTATGAGGCATACTGATAATTTATTGAAATTTTTCCAACATGATTTTTCTTATGGATGAAAATTTTTTTGATGAATTATGTTTAAGCGCCATATAAATTTCATCATCAATTTTATTTTGAGTTAATATCATATTTTCAATATATGGAATAATTTTCTCAGAGCCGGTTGAGATTAAATAGGCAGTTATCTCGCTATAAATATATGATTCTATGCGAAAATGGTCTAGTTTATTCAATAGTAAAGTCTCAATCGATTTCGAGTAATAGCTTTTTTCTTTTAGAGCATACACAATCCAAGAAATTACTTTCGGATGCTTGCTATTTAAATTTTTTATCAGATATTCTTCAATATAATCTCTTTTGGGAAAAAATGCAGAGCTGAAAGCAGTAGCCATAATGATAGAATATCTATGTATTTGCCAAATTAATTCAATTTTTCCTTCTATTGCGCAGAATTCTTCCTCTCCTAAATCATAATGATGAAACAAATGCCCTAAAGAAGATATCGCTGAGGATTTTACGTTAATGCTTTTATCGTGGTTTATAAAATCAATTAAAAGAGATAAAACCTCTTCAAGTTCAGAATTATCAAGCTTATTCTGAATCTGTCCGAGAATAAAGACGGCAATTTCCCTATGCCGACTATACCGGCTTGTTAAGAGGACATTTTTAACGATATCACTAATTTCACGATATCGGAAAAATTGCAATCTTCTAGCTGCTTCGTATCGAATTTGAGTATTAGAATTCAGCAGGATATTGAGTAATTCAGTAGCTGATAAATCCTTACATGCCAAATAAGCATCAAAACTCAAAGATTCTTTATTTTTCATATAGTTTGTCTTGTTTGTGTCTAATACAGGCGCTATCTTGAAAAATGCGATTTGATTTCATGAGTTTTAGCGTTTATATGAACTTCTATAATCTCATGTCCTCCTCTGCGATGAGGATTTAATATTTGGGGAGAGTAGGTAAAAACATAATATTTGTTTTCTGTTTTATCAAGGTAGGTGCTACATGATATATTGTATTCGGAGATGTTTAACCCTCTAGCCTCTATTTCTTTCATGGAAAGGAATAGAGGTTGGGAATATTCTTTTTCTATCGATAGTTTTTTACCCGAATATCTGTAAATTTCAGAAGAATCAGCCATGGTATTTTGCGGGATAAAGAATATAAAGAGTAAAGTAACCAGATATTTTATAAGATTCATTTTTAATATTAACTCGATAGGGTTTAAAATCGAAGGTACCAAGTTTTATAGTTTATAGCAAGCTGTTGGATCAGCAGATGTAGGTTGGGTAGTGACCCAACATTCAGGTTTTTGTTGGGTTTGCCAACCCAACCTACGCTTGCTGATAAATCCTTGTATGCCAAATAAGCATCAAAACTCAAAGATTCGTTATTTTCATAGAGAGGTAATTATGCGAAAACAAATAATACTTGATTTAAAGGAAAAAATAGAGAGCACAGGTAATAATATAGATCCTATTTTACTTGCAACTTTAATTATAAAATGGCTGCATGCTTATCCCAGTTTACAAAAAGAATTTTTAGATCATAGGATAGATATTTCAGTATTTATGAATATGAAAATTTTAGATATCCCTAATTATCCAATAAGAAAATCATCAATTGATTTTTACGATTTAGAAGCACTTAAACGACAGATAGATATTTCCATAAAGGGAAAGCATTCATCTATCTATCAGCCAATAAAAAATCTTTTAGAAATTCTATTTGTTATTCAAAAGCCAGACATGAAATGTAATATTTGTCATGGGATTTATGGGTTTGATTTATGGAAAGAAATTCATACTAATAGATTAGTTTATTGCTGCAAAACATGTAATTTCGCAGAATATGTTAACGGAGAAGTTAAGAATGATGAGAAACCTCTTACTATGCCAACAAATAATGATTTGAGTATATTGTATCTATAATTTTCTCCTGTTCAAAAGAGTTACAACTTATTAATACAGTTCAATAAAATATAATAAAAACATATAATAACTGAAGACAAAGTTATTAAGGAATTTGGCGAATATGGAAAAGATTGAGAAATTTAAATCTGAATTATTGGATAACATCTTTGAGTACATTCAGTGTATATCCATTTTTGTCTATAAGAGAAATATATGTTATTTAATTGATTATAAGGAAAATTTTGAGTTGGATGCAAAAATATCTTTTGATATTTATTTAAAAGAGGGAGTTATAACTAAAGAGCAATATGATTGTGATTATAAAAACTACCGAAATGGCATCTGGCAATTAACTAAGGACAATTTTGAAAACTATCTTCAATCAGATTCAGTCATTGTATTAAAAAAAGATGAATTGAAGGAACTGATGTTACAGGGCTTTACTTTAGATGAGGCAGCAAGATTATATTCCGTTGTCGAAAATAAGTTGTCGCACAATGATCCTATCTCGAATTCATGTCAACAAAGTGATTTCTTAAAAATCAATCAGATTTCTTCGAGGCTGCCGTTGTTCTATATTAATTTTGATACGGAAGTTTACCTTCATATGGATTGGGACAGATGTCATGAAGATTATGTCTATGATGGTTGGTTTTCTAAGGCGATGGACTTTGGGTATTTGATACCGGACGAATTGTGTTATTGGAAAATTGAAGGACGGGATTATTGGAAATTTCGGCAATTATAAAAATAAACAAATGATACAAGTCGTAGTCTGCCCAAAACCTGAAGGAGAGAGGCTGAGGTACGCACGAGGTTAGAAGGTTAGATAAGTGATATTCCCATCATTTGATAAAGGGTCGTCTGAAAGTTGGACAATCGTTTCAGCAGGTGTAGGTCGGATTCTAGAATCTGACAGCTTCATACGAGAGATTTTGTCGGATACAAGTATCCGACCTACAAATTTTGGATAATAAAAGGTCGTTTGAAAAACTTTTCAGACGACTTTTTCTTCACTAGCCTCTACTTTGCTATCACTCTTTCTTTCAAAGTCTTCAACACACTTTTTACCGTCTTAATTCTCATCTCCACATCCTCCATCTGAGCCGTAAACTTCAACTTATCCGCCCCGGCCAGCCGATATTTTTTATCCGTCTGAATCAGCAGGATGATTTCTGTCGGGTCGATTTGGTGGTGTTTGCCGAAGGTAATGGTGACGGCTTCGCCGGTGGCGTCGATGGCGTCTATGCCCAATTCTTTTGCGGCGAGCCGCAGGTGGTGGCTTTCGATGAGGGTTTTGACGGGTTGTTCGGGCAGGCCGAAGCGGTCGACCAGTTCTTCGTGTATGGCGTTGATTTGCTGCACGGTTTCGCAGACGGCGAGGCGTTTGTAGAGGACGAGCCGTTCGTGGATGTCGGGGCAGTAGCTTTCGGGCAGCAGGGCGGGGCTGTGCAGTTTGATTTCGGTGGTGATGCCCAGCGGTGCGTCGAGGTCGGGCTGGCGGCCTTTTTTGAGGTCGCGCACGGCTTGTTTGAGCATTTCGGTGTAGAGCGTGAAGCCGACCTGCATCATTTCGCCGGACTGTCCTTCGCCGAGGATTTCGCCTGCGCCGCGGATTTCCAAATCCTGCATGGCGAGGGTGAAACCTGCACCGAGTTCGTCTGCCGCTGCGATGGCGTCGAGGCGTTTTTCTGCGTCTTTGGTGATGTATTCGGGCGTGAGCAAGTAGGCGTAGGCTTGGTGGTGGCTGCGGCCGACGCGCCCGCGAAGCTGGTGCAGTTGTGCCAGTCCGAATTTGTCGGCGCGGTTGATGATGATGGTGTTGGCGTTGGGGATGTCGATGCCGGTTTCGATGATGGTGGAACAGAGCAACACGTTGAATCTTTGCTGCAAAAAGTCGCGCATGACTTGTTCCAGCTCGCGCTCGCGCAGTTGTCCGTGCGCCACGCCGATGCGGGCTTCGGGCAGCAGGGTTTCCAGCCGCTCGCGCATATTCTCAATCGTATCTACTTCATTGTGCAGGAAAAACACTTGCCCGCCGCGTTTAAGTTCGCGCAACACGGCTTCGCGCACGCTGCCTTCGCTGAAGGGTTTGACAAAGGTTTTGACGGCGAGGCGGCGGCTGGGTGCGGTGGTAATCAGCGAGAAGTCGCGCAGGCCTTCGAGCGCCATGCTGAGGGTGCGCGGAATCGGCGTGGCGGTCATGGTGAGGATGTCGACATTGGCGCGCAGGCGTTTGAGCTGCTCTTTCTGGCGCACGCCGAAGCGGTGTTCTTCATCGATAATGACTAAACCTAAGTTTTTGAATTTGATGTCGTCCTGCACCAATTTGTGCGTGCCGATAACGATATCGACCGTGCCGTCCGCCATGCCTTCCAACGCGGCTTTGGTGGCTTTGCTGTTGTTGAAACGCGAAAGGCTGGCGACTTTCACGGGGAAATCGGCGAAGCGGTCGGCGAAATTTTGCGCGTGCTGCTCGACCAAAAGTGTGGTCGGGGCAAGTACGGCAACCTGTTTGCCGCCCATTACCGCCACAAACGCGGCGCGCAGGGCGACTTCGGTTTTGCCGAAGCCGACATCGCCGCAAACAAGGCGGTCCATCGGCTTCGCCTGCGTTAGGTCTTTAATCACGGCGGCGATGGCGGCGGCCTGGTCTTCGGTTTCTTCATAGCCGAAGCCGTCGGCAAACGCCTGATAGTCCAACTCGTTGATTTCAAACTTGTGTCCCGATTGGGCGGCGCGTTGGGCGTAGAGGTTGAGCAACTCGGCGGCGGTGTCGCGCGCTTTTTCGGCGGCTTTGCGTTTCGCCTTGTTCCACGCGCCGCTGCCGAGCTTGTGCAGGGCAACGTTTTCATGCGCCTGGCCGGAGTAGCGACTGATTAAATGCAGTTGCGAAACAGGCACATAAAGCTGTGCTTCGCCCGCGTATTCGAGCAACATCATTTCGTTGGTTTCGCCGCCCAAGTCCATCGTTACCAAGCCCATATAGCGTCCGATGCCGTGTTCTTCGTGCACGACGGGGTCGCCGATGTTGATTTCGGCAAGGTCGCGCAACAGGCCGTCTGAAACGGCGGCATGTTTCTTGCGGCGGTTGTGGACGCGCGAACGGGCGACGTATTGGTAGAGGTCGGATTCGGTGATGACGGCGATGGCACTTTGGGCTGCAACCGCTTTGCCCTCTCCCCAACCCTCCCCCACGGGGGAGGGAGCAGGCTGCTGTTGGATTTGCCCGTGCAGACTATTTTCGATGGGGGGCAGGCTGCTTTCGGTTTTCAGGTCGTCTGAAACGGCGGCTGCATTCTGTTCCCTCTCCTGCAGGAGAGGGCTTGTTAAGGCTAAGGAAAATTCACTTTGAGCGGTAACTGCTTTGCCCTCTCCCCAACCCTCCACCACGGGGGAGGGGGCAGGTTGCTGTCGGGCTTGTTCGTGCAGATCATTTGCGACGGGATGCAGGCTGCTTTTGGTTTTCAGGTCGTCTGAAACGGCAGCGGCACTTTGTTCCCTCTCCTGTGGGAGAGGGCCAGGGAGAGGGTTTGTTGCGGCTGCGGGAAATTTGGTTTGGTCGGTAACCGTTTTGCCTTCTCCCTCGGAGGCGGGAGTGGGTTGCTGTTGGTTCGGGGATTGCGGCCCACCCAGTTTGAATCCGTATGCTAACGGCGCGACCGTAATCATCAGCGGCTCGTGTGCCGATAAAAAGCCCTGCCAGTCGGACACAGGTTTGGCTTTCAAGCCGTTTTGCTGCAAGAAGCCGAGCATGGTTTCGCGCCGTCCCAAACTTTCGGCGCACAGCAAAATCCGCCCGTCAAAGGTCGTCTGAAAATCCTTCAATGCCTGCAAAGGTTCGTCGGATTGGCGGTTGACGGCAAGGTCGGGCAGGATGTGTTCCTTGCCGGAAACATCGGGCAGCACTTGTCCGTAGTTTTTCAGACGACCTGCGAACACATCGGCAGAGAGATACAAATGCTGTGGAAGCAAAGGCGGATAGGTTTCGTCGCCCTGCGCCATGGCGTAACGCGATTTGACGTCGCTCCAAAAGCGGTTTGCCTCGGCGTGAACGTCGCCCAAAGAGACAAACAGCGCATCGTCGCCGATATAGTCAAACAGCGTTTCCAGCTCGTTTTCAAAAAACAGCGGCAGATAATATTCCACGCCCGCGCCGAAATGGCCGTTGCTGACGGCTTTGTACACGGCGGCATCGTTCGGATTGCCATCGACTTCCTCGCGGAAGCGGCTGCGGAAGATTTTTTGCGCCTCGCTGTCGGTGGGGAACTCGTGCGCCGGCAGCAGGCGGATTTCGGAAATGGGGGAGATGGTGCGCTGTGTGTCGGTGTCAAAGGTTTTGATGCTGTCGATTTCATCGTCAAACAAATCGATGCGGTAAGGCATCTCGCTGCCCATCGGAAACAAATCGACAATACCGCCGCGCACGGCAAACTCGCCCGCGGCGACAACATGGGAAACATGGTTGTAGCCCGCATCCACCAAATCGGTTTTCAGACGGCCTATATCCAAAGTCTGCCCCGTTTTCAGCCAAAACGTGCGCCCCGCCAAAAACGGCACAGGCGGCAGCTTCTGCATCGCCGTGGCAACCGGTACGAACAACACGTCTGCCGCGCCGCTTTTAATCTGCCACAACGCTGAGAGCCGCTCCGACACCAAATCCTGATGCGGCGAAAAACGCTCGTAAGGCAGCGTTTCCCAGTCCGGCAGGAACACCGCCGTATCGTGCGGACGGAAAAACCGCCATGCCGTCTGAAGGCGCAACGCCTGTTCCGCATCTTGGGTCAGCACGACTTTGAGCCGCTTATGCGGCAGATAACGCGCCAAAGCCAGCGGCAGCGAGCCTTGCGAAAGATTGAGCCAACGGGATTTTTCACGGGGTTTGGGGATAGGGTAGGTCATGGCGTAGGGACAATGGCTTGCGGCAGCCGGAAAATTTTTCGGGCCGCCGTGGTAGGTTGTAAAAGTGGGATTTTAGCAGATTAAAAGCGGGTATAAGGGATAGGATGGTTTGGTTGGTTTTCAGACGGCCTTTGTGTGCCAGAGGGTCGTCTGAAAATGTCTGTCCGTAAAAACCGATTGAAATGGATAGACTGAATATTACGGTTTGTCCGGATAAGCCAATAACGGGCTGAAGTCCGCTTTCCAAATATCCAGTTCATACAGTTGACCGTCGCTGTAAGAATATAGGGTTGCCAAAACCGGAATGCCGTCTTTATCGTGAAACAGGTATTCGGCAATCGGGATGATTTGTAGCGGGCGCGTTTGGTTTGTATCGCTGGAAAACAGAAAACTGCCCATCGCGCCATCATCGAGCGTGGTGACGCTGTTGGAAAAACGGGTTTCCAATCCGGCATATTGAGGTTTTTTGTTTGACAGAAGAAGATTCAACAAATCGGTTTCGTCTGCCGTCATCGGGCGTTTGTTCAATGGTTCAACTCCATGTATCTGCTGAAAAAGGGATTGTTCGTCCGGATGTTTTCAGACGACCTTTGGCGGCAGGAAGTCATTCTAGCGGATGCAAGCCGGCAAAGACAGCGGCGGCTTTTTCAGACGACCTGCAAGGGTTTGTGATAAGGTATAAAACGGACCTATTTCTGGGAACGAGGTCGTCTGAAAACGGAGGGGAAGGGTATGCCGCAACAGAAGTGCAGGCAGCAGGCATTTCAGATTTGCGTTATACTTTTCCCGTCTGTGTACTTTACTTATGAGAAAGGCAGCAAAATTATGATCTTAGAATTCATTAAAAAACTGTTTGGCGCTACCGGCGGCGCATCGTCTTCGTCAAAACGCGGCGGCTGGAATGAGGAAGAGGGCGTGTATTACGCCAAAGGCAGCTACGATAACGCAGTAGAGTACAACAATGAGTTGATGTGCATTGCCAATTTTATGCTCTACCATATGGAAGACATGAACCAGGCAATGGACAAACGCGATTATGCCCAAGCGGAAAATGTCCGTGTGCAGTGGATAGCCGCGATTCCCAATTACATTGCGCAAGCCGATAAATTGGGCGCATACAAAGGCGATGCTTCCCTGTTGAATGCTTTGAAAAGCCATCTGCGTTTCTTTAGCGATTTGATGGAAGACGGCTATAAAAAGCTGATCCAAATCCGCGCTTCCGGCAAACACGGTTCGGAAGAAGACGAAGAGCAATTGGACGAGAACAACGAGAAAATCTTGGACAGTACCGATAAGTTCAATGAAGTAAGCGATGAGTTTTTGGAAAAATTCGAAGACGAATAAACCGTATAGGCGAATTTTGTAAAACGCTATCCTAAAACCAAAAATCCTCTAAATTCCTTACGACAGAATTTAGAGGATTTTTTTCATAAGCCGTTTTCTATAAAAACATAGAGAACCGCTTATTGTCAAAAAGGTCGTCTGAAAACCGGTATGACGGGTTTCGCTACAAGTTTTCAGACGACCTCCGTTCAAACTGCTATACCCGCCAGTTTGCCGATCATACCCGTAACCGCCAACGCCGCCACACCCCACAGGCACACGCGCAAGACGGCGGGGGTGACGGGTGCGCCGCCGAGTTTGGCAGAAGCGTAACCCAGCGCGGCGAGTCCGAACAAAGTGGTTACCGCCAGCGTAGGGATCAGGGCGGCGGGGGCGGTCAGCGCGACCAGCAGCGGCAGTATGGCGCCGGCGCAGAACGAACCGGCGGAGGCAAGCGCGGCCTGCATGGGTTTGGCAGCGGAGGTTTCGGTGATGCCGATTTCGTCGCGGGCGTGTGCGGAGAGCGCGTCGTGTTCCATCAATGCCTGTGCGACTTCGGCGGCAAGCGCGTCGGACAAGCCGCGGCGGCGGTAGATTTCGGTCAGTTCTGCCAGCTCGGCATCGGGATTGGCTTCCAATTCGCAGCGTTCTTTGTGCAAGTCGGCTTTTTCCGTGTCCGACTGGCTGGATACGGAAACGTATTCTCCCGCCGCCATCGAGACCGCGCCGCCGATAAGGGCGGAAACGCCCGTCAGCAGCAGGGTTTGGAAATCGGGGGCAGCGGCTGCAACGCCGGTCAGCAGCGAGGCGGTGGAAATCAGGCCGTCGTTCGCGCCCAATACGCTCGCGCGCAGCCAGTTGTTGCGGTTGCTGAAATGGCGTTCGCTGTGTTGTGAATACATGGCAGTGTTCCGGCGGTGTTTTGCATTATGGTAGCACCGTATCGGTTTATCGGGGGCGGCGCAAATGGATGTTTTAAGGCTGAAATTCCGTTTATACCTGATAATAATTGTCGCTTATGCGGGTTTGTGGTATAAATCGAAATTCTAGAAATTTAGCTCTAAACTCTAATAACTGCCGTTCAACAGAGAATCATGATGACACACACCGAATCAAGCGCGCAGCCGTCAACTATGGACACGGCTGCTTTTTTAAAGCACATCGAAACCGCATTCCGCCGCATTTTTTCAGACGACCTTAACCTCATGCAATACCTACCCGAAGACAAATGGCTTGCCTTGAAGCAGGCAGGTTTGCTGTTGCCCTTCCTCGACAAAAAACACGGCGGCCGCAAGGGCAGCCAGTTTGAAATCCAAGAAGTCTTGCGGATTGCGGGGCATTACGGCGTGCCCGTTACCCTGCGTACCGGCATCGAAGGTGCGCTGGTGTTGCAGCCTCTGCAAGAGTTTGGCGACGAAGCGCAAGTCGCGCAAGGTTTGGACATGGTTTTCAAAGGCGAGGGCGGCGGTTTGGGTATTACCGAACCCGAAACCTCCGGCGCGGCGATTGCCCGCGAAATGCAGTCCTACTACGAATACATCGACGAACAAACGATTTACGTCAACGCCGCGAAATATTGGCAGGGCAACTCGCAAAGCGACTTTCTCCTCGTTGCCGCCAAAGAGCGCAAAAACGGCAAACTCTCCAAAGTCATCAACCTGCTGCTCGTTCCCAAACAATACATCCGCTACGAAGCCCTCGCATCCGAAGGCCTGCGCGCCGTCCGTTACGCCGTCAACCGCATTGATGCCCAAATGCCCGCTGCCGCCGTCATGAAACTCTCGCAGAGCGATGCCGCCGGTTTGCGCGCGTTCCAAAACATCTTTATCCGCAGCCGCCTGCAACTGATCGGCATGACGCACGGCATCATGGAATACATCCTTGACAACCTGAACCGATATGTCCGCCACGACATCAAATTCGTCGATTATGAACGCCGCGAAATCCAACGCCGCCATCAGGTTTCCGAGATTCTTTACCGCTACGTCTGCCATTGCGTTTCGCCCGTTGCCCCCGTCGCCCATCAGCTGATGGAGGCAAACATCATCAAAACCCTCGCCACGGAATACACTTACGCCGCCGCCCAAATGTTGCAAAAACTCTTGGGCGCGAAGGGTTTTGAACGCGGACACACCGCCAGCAATATCGCTATCGACATCCGCCCCTTCACCATCTTCGAAGGTCCGAACGATATGCTTTATGCCGAAATTTACGACCAGTTCGTCCGTGCTACCGCCGAAGAAAAAGAAGCAGGCATTAAGTTGGACAAAAACCAAACCCTGCTCAATCGTCTGCAAACCGATGCCCGCTTTGCCGCCGTTGCGCGCGACTACACCTTGCCCGAAGACATCTGCAGCTTCCTGCAGGAACGCACCCTGACCGACGCCTGCGCCTTGCAAAAAGTCTTCATCGGCAAAATCATCGCCCGACTCTTCGCCTTCGTACAGGCGGAACACGAAGACACCGCAGCCTTCCTGTTGAACGACATCCGCAAAGACATATTGGACTGCCGATATTGCGGTTGATGGTTTAAGGCAGAGAGGTCGTCTGAAATCGGTTTTCAGACGACCTAGGGCGGATTTTCATATTTTCAATTCAAAAGCAGCTTCGTTACGAAAATCAAATGAATCAAGTACTTTAGTCATGTTCATTGACTTTCAGACGACCTCCAAGTCCATGACCCTCTCCAAACTTCCTCTTTGGCAGACTCCCGAACAAGTCTGCGACATCTTACTTGCGCTGCCGGAAAAGCAGCGCAATCGTGCGTTGTACGAACTCGTTTCCCTTTTTGATCATGAAAACCCGCAAGGTCGGACGGAAGCCGAAAGTCAGCTTGCCGCCCTGAGCCTGCTGTGGCATGACCCGCGTTTTCAAGCTTTGGAAAACATCAAACATTGGTTACGCGATGTGCTTGGGTTGGACGAGTCAAACGGTTCATGGCTTGCGTTGCAGGACGACATCGAAACGTTGATGGAAATGCTCCATCCCGAAACCTGCCGCACTTACGGAGAATACGGCGGTATGTTCAAAAGCGCGCAAACGCTCGAACCTTTTGTCGCCCGAATGTTCGAGCGCGATACCGAAGCCTCGCGCAGCATGGCTTGGGACTGTCTGTATTGGAATAAAGAGCTCCGCTGTTTACGCCCCGATTGGGATGAATGGTTGAAAGAAGAAATCCGAAATCTGCGTGGTAAATACGGCGAAAACAAATAGCCGCCGCAACTGATTCAGGTTGACTGAAAGGTGTTTCTGACTTTGAGCGGCTGAAAATCAAACCCGACTGTTTTTTATAGTGGATTAACTAAATCAGGACAAGGCGACGAAGCCGCAGACAGTACAGAT
>CAUSOO010000010.1:0-50040 GCA_963533245.1 uncultured Neisseria sp. | reverse complement strand
ACCTTAGAGAATCGTTCTCTTTGAGCTAAGGCGAGACAACGCCGTACTGGTTTAAAGTTAATCCACTATTGAAGTTGTATCAAGGTTTTTGTTGTAGGCCGGTAACCGAAATCTTATCTGTAATTGAATTTACTGCCGAATGATAGAAAGATGATGTAAAAAATCCCCACTGAAAAGTGGGGATTTTGTTTTGTAATTCTTTTGCTTAACCTTTGCGGGCAGGCAATTTTTCTTTAATGCGGGCCGCTTTACCGGTCAGGCCGCGCAGGTAGTACAGTTTGGCGCGACGGACGTCACCGCGGCGTTTTACTTCGATTTTTTCTACGGTAGGGGAGTAGAGTTGGAAAGTACGCTCAACGCCTTCGCCGCTGGAAATTTTGCGGACGATGAAGTTGCTGTTCAAGCCGCGGTTACGACGGGCGATAACAACGCCTTCGTAAGCTTGCAGACGGCTGCGTGAACCCTCTACTACGCGTACGGAAACGACTACGGTGTCACCCGGTGCGAATTCGGGGATTTCTTTGTTCAGGCGAGCGATTTCTTCTTGCTCTAATTGTTGAATCAGGTTCATTGTTTTTCCTAAATTATGATTGGATCTCCTGTTGCTCTTGCAAGATTTCTTTTAAGAGGCAGGATTCCTTTGGGATTAAACTGCGCTTTTCCAGCAGGTCTGGTCTGCGCTCCAGGGTGCGCCGCAGCGATTGTTTCAACCGCCATTCGGCTATCAAGCCATGATTGCCCGAACGCAATACGTCAGGGACGGTCATGCCTTGGAATTCTAAAGGTTTGGTGTAATGGGGGCAGTCTAATAGGTCGTCTGAAAACGAATCCTGTTCGGCTGACTGTATGTCGCCCAATACGCCGGGTATCAGTCTGAGTACGGCATCCATCAGCATCATGGCGGGTAGCTCTCCGCCGGAAACGACAAAGTCGCCTATGCTGATTTCTTCATCGACGCTGCTTTGCAGCAGGCGTTCGTCAATTCCTTCGTATCGTCCGCAAAGCAGTATGAGATGCGGAGATTTTGCAAGTTCTACGGCTTTTTTGTGGGTCAGCGGTTGACCTTGCGGACTAAGGTAGATGACTTTTGCAGGCGCTGAAGATATTTGTTTGGCTTCTTCTATCGCTGCTTGCAGCGGCGGCGCCATCATAATCATTCCCGGACCTCCGCCAAAGGGGCGGTCGTCAATATAGCCGAGTTTGTTGTCGGCGAATTTGCGGGGATTAATGGCTTGGAATTGCCAAAGGTTTTGTTTTTTTGCGCGACCGGTTACGCCGTATTCGGTAATGCTGTCAAACATTTCGGGGAAGATGGTGATGGCTTGTATCAACATCAGTAGTCTAAGCCCCAGTCGGCGGTAATAGTTTTGCCTTCGGTATCGACGGTTTCGATGTAGTTGGATACGAACGGGATCAGGATTTGGCCATGTTCCCCATTAATCATCAAAACATCGTTGGCGCCGGTTTCCATCAGGTTTGTGACTTTGCCGAGCACGATATTGTCTTTGTTGACAACGGTCATGCCGACTAAATCTGCCCAATAATATTCGTCTTCCTCGGTGGGGGCGAATTCTTCTCGGGGGATTTCGATGGTATAGCCGCGAAGGGCAAAAGCTTGATCGCGATCGTCTATGCCTTCGAATTTAACCTGAAGCTCTCCGCTGACGATTTTGCCGGCTTCGAGTGTAACGTTCAGGATTTTACCGTCTTTGCTTAACTGCCACTCAGGGTAGTCCAGGAGGCTGTCGGCGTATTCTGTATTGGCGGCTATTTTGAGCCAGCCTTTGATGCCGAATACGCCTTTGATGTAGCCCATGGCTACCCGTTGCTGAGTGTCGGTCATAGCAAGATTAGCCGGTGATTAAGCAGCAGCTTTTTGTTCTTTGATCAGTTTTGCAACTGCGTCGCTGACTTGTGCGCCTTGGGCGATCCAGTGGTTCAGGCGGTCGGCTTGGAGGCGTACGCGCTCTTGTTTTTCATTGGCAACAGGGTTGTAGAAGCCAACGCGCTCGATGAAGCGGCCGTCGCGACGGTTGTGGGAGTCGGCAACGACTACGTGGAAGAAGGGGCGGTGTTTAGAACCACCGCGAGCCAAACGGATAACTACCATTTTGAGTCCTTTTGAGAAAATCGGATAGATAAGAAACCGCTAATTTTAGGATATTTTGCGTTGTTCATGCAAGTTTTTATTTGTTTTTGTTGCTGTTTTGCGGAGTGGTCAGGTTGAGGCGTGCTTGGCACAAAGTGTTGTCTTCTTCTGAAGGGGTGATGGTAAAGCCTGATTTTTCAGCAAGTTTAAGCATAGGGGTGTTGGATTTGAGTATTTGGGCACTCATGACGCGGTAGCCTTGTTGTGTTGCCGATTGGATAATCAGCTTCATCATTTCCGTTGCCAACCCTTTGCCGCGCACGTTTTCGGCAAGCGTGATGCCGAATTCGCATTCGTTGCGGTTGATACGGCTGAAGCGGCTGACGGCGACGATGAGGTCGTCTGAATTGCGCGCCGTCCATGCGGCTTCGCTGTGGTAGTCGAGTTTGCTGAAGCGTGCGAGGGTGGGGATGGGCAATTCGTTGGTATGGGTCATAAAGCGGGTGTAGCGTGCTTGCGGAGACAGGCAGCGGACGAATTGTTGCTTGGCTTCCGCGTCTTCGGGGGTGAAGGGGCAGATGGTTACGGTTTCGCCGTTTTTCAGGGTAAACGTGGCAGGATGCTCGGTCGGGTAGGGGGCGAGCACGTTTTGGATGGGGGCTTCGCTTTCGGTTTTTGCGCCCAAAAGTTCGGCGGCGGCTTCGCCGGTATTGCGGAGGAACTCGGCGGCAGTCGGATTTTTGCTGCGCAGGTATTCCGCTGCGGTCTGTACTTTGGCGGCGGCCTGTTCGAGCTTGAGGGTGGCTATATTGGTTGGTTTGTTTTTCGGGGAAGGACGTTCGTCAGCCTGCAAGACAAAGTCGCTGCTGTATTGGTCACCGTTAAGGTTGAGCAGGATTTCGCCGATGTATTGCTGCCGTTGGCTGAGTGTGTTTAGGGTGTGCAGGAGCTGGTTGAGGGTGTGTGTATTGTCGAGTTGGGCGAAACGGGCGATGTGTTCGCTGTCCAGTGTAGAGAACGGCGGGAGCGCGGCGGTGGTTCTGCCTTGATGGCATACGGTCAGGATGTCGCCATAGGCGGCATGGCGTTGGAAACGGAATTGCACCGCGTTATGCGTGGTGTGCCGATAGGCAGGCAGGCACAGGGCTTCGGCAAGCAGGGGCAGGTCTTTTGAAGCGAAGGCTTTGGTGATGTTTCTTGCCTGCGGGGTTTTCAGACGACCTTTTTTGGGTGTGGCGATGCGTAGCTGTTCTTTTTGCAGTTGGTCGGCAATGTTGCGGAACGATACGGCTTGCAGGGCTTGTTCGGGACGGTCGAAATGCAGGAGGTCGTCTGAAAAGCGGCTGCTGACAAGCAAGGGTTTGGCAGTGTGTTTCGCCAGCATGCTCAGGGTGCGGGTCAGATTTTTTTCGTCAGGACTGTCGGCCGGGGCAACGATGGCGAGCAGGGCTTCGGTATGGGTATTTTGAAGGTGTTGGCTGGCGATACTGTGGTAATGGGCGGGCGTGGGTGTGCTGCCGATGTAGCCTTGGCGGATGTGCGGCTGCTTGGTGGGGAATTGGAGTTTTAGGTTTTGGGGTGCGCAGGTTTCCAGCCACTCGGCAGGGGTGTCGGACAGGATGTCGATACTGTTCAGAGGGGGGAGGTCGGACAAACGCGCGTGCAGGGCGGCTTCGAGTTCGCTGCTGCTGAATGTGGCGAGGAAGTTGCAATGGCGCGCAAGGCAGCGTAACACGGCTTTTTCGGTGTCGTCTGAACGGTGGGTAACGTGGAGGATGAGCGGGGTGTGGCGGGTGAAATGGCGGATGGCGCTGAACAGGTTGCGCTGGTTTTCGGCCGGGTTGTGTTCGATGACGGCAACTTTAGTATGGCGGTTGTGGCCGAAACGGTTGAGCCAGTCGGCAGAGGTGGTGGGGCTGAGCGAATAGTTGAGGCTGATGTGGCGTGAAATGCCCTGTCCCATTTTTTGCAGCATGAGGTTGATTTCGCTGCTGACGGAGGCGTGTCCGGTCAAAAGGGCGGTGTAGCCTGCCGGATGGTCGGGTTGGGAACTGATGTTGAGGCTTTGCGATGGAAGCTGCACGCCCGCGGGGCTGCACACGCTGATGTTGAGTTCGTCGCCGTGGTGTTTTTTGATGGCGGCTTCGGCGGTGTGCCATTCATCGTCGGACAGGCTTTCCCAGTCTTGGATGAGGATGATGTGGCCGAACTGTTTTTTGCGGCAGGATTTGAACAGGGCGTCGTAGCTGTCGGGTGGTGTTACGGCGATGACGAGGTCGGCACTGCCGGGGATTTTGTTGAGATTGGTGTAGGAGGTGAGTCCGGCAACCGTGCGGTGGCGGAGGTTGACGGGTGTGATTTGACCTTGAAACGGTGCGCTCAGGAGGTTGCTCAGGATGCGTTCGCCCAAGCTGTATGGGCGTTCGCTCGCGCCCACGAGAATGATGTGGTTGGGCATGAAGAAGTAGCCGGACATGGATTGGGCGGACATGGTGCCTCCTTTTCGGTGTGTGGACGCTGCGTTTCAGACGACCTTTCGGGCGGTTTGGGTTGGAAGGGGTGTGTGATGAGTGAACGGGATTGGGCGTTCGTTGTTGGTTTTGTTATCAATGGATAGTCTGTTTCGCTGCTCTTTATGGCGGAATATGCGGACTTTAAATGATTTAATTATTCACTTGCATTATATATGACAAATGGCATAAAAGGTCGTCTGAAAGGCGGGAACGTAAGGGTTTGTTCTTTTCAGACGACCTTTTGTAGGCTTGGGGTGTGGCAATTTGTTTATAGTGGATTAACTTTAAACCAGTACGGCGTTGCCTCGCCTTAGCTCAAAGAGAACGATTCTCTAAGGTGCTGAAGCACCAAGTGAATCGGTTCCGTACTATCTGTACTGTCTGCGGCTTCGTCGCCTTGTCCTGATTTAAATTTAATCCACTATACAAACCCCGATGGGCAATATTCATGGTCAAGAGTTTTTAGGATGCGGCTTTTCCGTTTTGCCGTTCACTTTCTTTTTGGGCAGGATAAAGTGCATTTTCAAACCATTTGGCTTGATGTTTTCAGCCATGATTTTGCCGTTGTGCTGCTCCATGATGTGTTGGGTCAGGGCAAGGCCTAAGCCGGTACCGGGTTTGCTGGCGCTGGAGTCGGCACGGTAAAAGGCGGTGAAAATGTGCGGCAGTTGCATTTCGTCCACGCCGGGACCGTTGTCGGTAACGTCCACAATCCAATGCTTGCTGTCTTGTCCGATATTGACGCGGATGGTGCTGCCTTCGGGGCTGTAATTGATGGCGTTGCGGATAACGTTGTCAAACGCGCGGTACAAATAGCCTTCGTTGGCGCAGACCGTGGCATTTTCGGGGATTCTGGGTTCGACCGAGAGGGTAACGGTTTGTTTGTTCTGCTGGGCGATGCTTTGGTTGTCTTCCACGATGTTTTTCAGGAAGGGGACGAGCTTCAGGCTTTCTTTTTCCAGCGGGATATTGGATGTTTCCAAACGGGACAGCGTCAGCAACTCGCCAACCAAGGTATCCATGCGGGTCAATTCGCCTTCCAGCCTTTTCAGATATTGTTCCTGCTTTTGCGGCTGCGCCTGAATCAGTCCGACAATCGCCTGCATACGCGCTAAAGGGGAGCGCATTTCGTGGGAGACGTGGTGCAGCAGGTGGCGTTCTTTGGCCACGAGTTTTTCCAGTTTTTCCGCCATTTTGTCGAACTGGATGGCAAGGTGGGACAATTCGTCGTCGCGGTCATCCACTTGCTGGGAAATACGGGTTTCAAGTTCGCCGTTTGCCACCCTGTCCATACCGCTGCCCAAGATCTTGATGGGTTTGGTGATGTTGCTGGCGAGGATGTACGCCATCAACAGACCGACGACGATGATGAAGGACAGGATGATAAATTCGTGCCAAATCGGGGCGAGCGGCAGACCCGGGATAAAGAGCGGGCTGGGTAGGCGTTGCGCCTGATGGCTGTCCCAACCTTTGATAAAGAAGAGGTATTCTTCGCCGAAACGGTCGTATTCGATGTGTGCCAAATCGGAATTGGGATTATTAATGGCAAACACGCGGGCGCGTTCGATGGTGTGTCCGTCGATATTGCGGTCGAGGATGTCTTTTTTCTCGTCTCCTAAAATGACGTAAACGGAATTGGAGACAGGGCTGTCTTCCCATTCCGCCAAAATTTCGCGCGCACCGCTGTCCCCGCGCGCCCTAAAGGCGGAGAGGATGCTGTTCATCAAAGTGGTTTCGATGGTGCGGCGTTGGTTGAATTGGTTTTCGGCAAGGGTGTTTTGCACCAGCCAAAAAGAAAAACTCGCCACAAAGATTGCGCAGACGATGACTGCGCAAAATGTGGCGAAGATGCGTTGAAACAGTTTCATTGATCTGTTTTATCTTTAGTTTTTAACAAACAGGTAGCCCAAGCCCCGTACGGTCTGAATCAGCGAGGCATCGCCCAGTTTGTGGCGGATGCTGGAGATATGGACGTCGATGCTGCGGTCGAATTTTGCCAGTTTGCGGTCAAGCGCTTCGATGGACAAAGTTTCTTTGCTGACAACTTGTCCGGCGTGGCGCATCAAGACTTCGAGCAGGTTGAACTCGGTGCTGGTCAGCTCAAGCGGAGTGTCTTTGATGGTCGCCTGACGTTTGGCAGGGTACAGGACGACGTCGCTGACGGAAATGCTGTTTGGCGCGTTGTTCGGCTCGCCGCTTTGTTGCGCACGGCGCAGGATGGCGTTGATGCGTGCCAACAGTTCGCGCGGGGTGCAAGGTTTCGGAACATAGTCGTCCGCACCCATTTCCAATCCGATGATGCGGTCGATGTCGTCGCCTTTGGCGGTCAGCATGATGATGGGAACGGTGCTTTGGGAGCGGACGTTTTTCAATACGTCCAAGCCGTTCATTTTCGGCATCATGGAGTCTAATACGACGACATCGTACTGGCCGGTCAGGATTTCGTGTACACCGGCTTCGCCGTCCGGAACGCTGTGGACGTTCAATCCTTCGGCGGTAAGGTATTCGGTGAGCAATTCAGTCAGCAAAGCGTCGTCATCTACGAGTAATACGCGACTCATGGGATTTCCTTTTCGTGATTGTATGCGCTGCGCAAACCCGAAATAAACGGGTGCGGCGGATAGTAATGGCTAATCTTAACACGCATTTTGAGTTTTTTGATAGCTTGTTTTCCTATGCTTTTGCGCTTTTTTGCATTGCAGGGACGCTGTCTTTACATTTTCAGACGACCCCTGTACCAAATCCCCAAAATATACGCCGGATACGCACCAAACGGGCGGCAAAATGATGCCGGTAAAGGCTGCGTTCGAGAAAGGACGAGGGATTCTATAGTGGATTAACTTTAAATCAGGACAAGGCGACGAAGCCGTAGACAGTACAGATAGTACGACAAGGCGAGGCAACGCCGTACTGGTTTAAAGTTAATCCACTATAAAACAGGTCGTCTGAAAACGTATTCAGGCTTTCAGACGACCTGTTTGATGTTAGAATGATTGCTTATATCTATGAATGAATCACCAAGGGGCTTGTCGATATGTCCTTATCCATTGACGAACAGCTTTTGCCGCACCGCAATGCCATCGATGAAATCGATGCCGAGATTTTGCGCCTGTTGAACGAGCGCGCAGGTCATGCGCACGCCATCGGCGAATTGAAAGGAACGGGCGCAGTGTACCGTCCCGAGCGCGAAGTCGCGGTATTGAGGCGGATTCAGAGTTTGAACCAAGGCCCGCTGCCTGACGAGTCCATCGCAAGACTGTTTCGCGAAGTGATGAGTGAATGCTTGGCGGTGGAGCGTCCGCTGACGATCGCCTACCTCGGCCCGCAGGGGACGTTTACCCAGCAGGCAGCCATCAAACATTTCGGCCATGCCGCCCATACCGCCGCATTTCAAACCATAGACCAGTGTTTCCGCCAAGTCGAAACGCGGCAGGCGGATTATTTGGTCGCGCCGGTTGAAAACTCGACCGAAGGCTCGGTCGGCCGCACCTTAGACTTATTGGCGGTAACCGCATTGAAAGCCTGCGGCGAAGTCATTGTCCGCATCCATCACAACCTCTTGCGTAAAGGCACACACGAATTGGGCGGCATCACAAAAGTCATCGCACACGCCCAAGCGCTGGCGCAATGCAACGACTGGCTCGGACGCAACCTGCCCAACGCCGAACGAATCGCCGTTTCCAGCAACGGAGAGGCGGCAAGGCTGGTGGCAGAATCAGACGACCCAAGCATCGCCGCCATCGCAGGGCGTACCGCAGCCGATATTTATCATTTGAACTATGTCGCCGAATGTATCGAAGACGAGCCGAACAACACCACGCGCTTCTTGGTCATGGGGCATCAAGATACAGGCAGCAGCGGCAAAGACAAAACCTCGCTGGCAGTCTCCGCGCCCAACCGTGCCGGCGCCGTCGCCGCGCTGTTGCAGCCGTTTACCGAATCAGGCATTTCAATGACCAAGTTCGAAAGCCGCCCAAGCAAATCCGCGCTGTGGGAATACCTGTTCTTCATCGACATCGAAGGACATCAAAACGACGAAAAAGTCCAAAACGCACTGCGGCTCTTGAGCGAACGCGCATCGTTTGTCAAAGTCATCGGTTCCTATCCGGCAGCCGTTTTGTAATGTGACGGGAATGAAGAAGGTCGTCTGAACATTCAGACGACCTGTTTTTTTCGCTAAACAAGGGTCGTCTGAAATATTGAACGCGTTTTTTCAGAACCAATCAGACTTCGGTATGGATGCCGCGCTTTTTAAAGGATGCTTTTACACGCTCATGCCAGTCTTTGATAAACAGCGGTGCAGTTCTTTTGAACAGCAGGCATAAGATAAAGACGGGCACAAAGCCGATTTTTTATAAAATGCCGTCTGAAATTTCAGACGGCATTTGGTCTATTAATATTTAGGCAAAGCGCAACCTTCCGGAGTGGTAATTCTGCACTGTGTTACACCTGCGGTTGTATGGCATTGATTTAATGCATTAGCTTCGGCACGACCAAGATCATCTACTCCATAGAAAGTTTTCCATTTGCCTTTATATCTGCCTTGTGCAACTGCAAGACAGCCGTTTCTAACCCATTTTGCAACTACACATGGAGCATTGCTCCCTCCTTGCTCACAGGTTTTGATGGCTTGTCTTTTGGCTGCCTCAAGTGAATCCATATCCATTGCACCACCTGAAATACCCGTTTTAGGATTGATTGCCCATGCTAAATATTTTGAAGGGACATCGATGTTTACAACCTTTGTTTGACTTTGGGTGGAGCCGCTATTGGAAGATTGGGGGCTGCCAACGTTATATAAAATCTGCCGACCCGAGCTGTCGATAATGCGACAGGTCCCTGTCGCTGGCTGGTATTCTCCAGCACAACCGTTTGCATAAACATTAAGGCTAGTCAGTCCTAACAATACAAAAAATAATTTTTTCATTACAATTCCAATCTTTTGTTTTTTAAAAATTTTAATATTTAAATGTAGAAATACTAGGATGGCTTACTTCCTTTACCGGGTTGTTTCATGGTGTCTGCGATCACTGTCTGACTGCTATCTGTTGTCCATGAAGTATTATATTACTTATTCAATTTGCTGCGTTTTTTCAACATGACCATTCCATCGGACAGCCCACTCTTTCAATAAACAGTGGCGTTTTTCAAATGTCCGACGCAAAGTCGGCAATCCGATTAGCCGGTCAACCGTTTTTCCCAGCCCGAAAGTAAATTCCACCGTATCCGTCACACAGGTACGCCCTCCGGAAAATCTGAATTCATGTGTATGGCGGAAGGAGCGGTAAATCCCTTTCAGCATCAGGTCGGTAAACGATTGGTTCGGCTCAAGCGAAATGATTTCGGCGCGATGCCGCAACCAAATCCCGCAAATTCTGTATCTGAAATCCAAAATATCTCCCCGCGCCCAGTATTCCTTTTCCGATAACCATTGCACGTCAAACGGAAACTGACAGGCAAATCCGTGTCGGGAAGTGCAGTAGCGGAATATCGGTTCGAGCGGCGCATCCAGCCGGACGCTGCGGGTGTAAGTCAGCATGATATCGACCGTTGTGGGCAAAGATGGGGATGTTGATAAGAGTGGTGCGGTTGGTATCAGTTCATAATTGCATTGAACAGATGGGTTGGTAGTGATAATGGAATAAAGGTCGTCTGAAAATTTTCAGACGACCTTTATGATGAATCGCGGCGGTAGGTTTCAATTATTCTTGGCTGATGGGTTCGAAGCCCGGGCAGTCTTCATTATTTTTGGAATTGCTTGCCCAGAAGATGCCGTCGCTGTTGAGGTAAACGGAGCAGGTCTCGGTGGACTTGTATTCGTCTGTGGGTTTGGCTTCGAGGATGTATCTTGAGGAGGCGGAGTTTACGATTTTTTTATCGTTGTCGTCCGGGCCTTCGAAGTTGAAGATGGAGATATTGAAATATTGGTTTTGAACCAAGGGGGGTAACGAGGGATTGCCTGCTTCGGCTTTTACGGTCGCATGCTGGGCGTAGTAACGCTCGAGGTTTTGGGCGTTGATCAGCAGCTCGGAGCGGACGCTTTCCAAGCGTGTTTTGCGGACGTAGCGTTGGTAAGAGGGATAGCCGATCGTCGCTAAAATCGCGATGATCAGGACGACAACGAGTAGCTCGGGGAGAGTAAAACCTTGTGATTTGTTTTTCATAGTAAGTGTCATTGTGTTGTTATATTTATCCAGCCGGGTCGTCTGAAAGGTTCGGGGAGGCGGCTGTTGTTGGGTTTGATAGATGCTGAATTATAGTTCTTTTCTCTTGTTTTGAATGTTTGGATAAATATTGAGATTGGGAAAATATGTAAATACGTTGAAATATTCTGGAAAAGGGTTTTGATTATTTCTATGTAAAACAATAAGTTAAATTTTAGTTTGGTCGGTTATTGTCTTGGCTGGGGTGGATGTTTACAGTAAAATCTGCCCGTTTTCAGCGTTTTCGGCGGATAAGTGTTGGGATTATGCGACATGAGTCGGGTGCCGGATTGAACAGATGAAATGGATGAATCAGAAAGTCAGTTATGGCAAAGATTATTAATAAATGGACGGTCGGAATAACGGTTGCTGCGGTGCTTGGGTTTGCTGCGTGGTCTTATTTCCAGCCCGAACCTCAAACTTCTTACATCACGGAAACGGTCAAACGCGGCGACATCAGCCAGACGGTATCCGCTACGGGCGAGATTTCGCCGTCGAATCTGGTGTCGGTGGGTGCGCAGGCTTCGGGGCAGATTAAGAAGCTGTACGTCAAGCTCGGACAGCAGGTTAAAAAGGGCGATTTGATTGCGGAAATCAATTCGACCACTCAGGTGAATACGCTGAATACGGAAAAATCCAAGCTGGAAACGTATCAGGCGAAATTGGTTTCCGCCGAAATCGCGCTGAACAGCGCGGAGAAGAAATACAAGCGCGAGGCGGCTTTGTGGAAGGAAAACGCGACGTCCAAAGAGGATTTGGAAAGCGCGAAGGATGCGCTGGCCGCGGCTAAGGCAAACGTTGCCGAGCTGAAGGCTTCCATCAAGCAAACCAAAATTTCCATCAATACCGCCGAATCGGAATTGGGCTATACCCGCATTACCGCGACGATGGACGGTACGGTGGTGGCGATTCCGGTGGAAGAAGGGCAGACCGTGAACGCGGTGCAGTCCACGCCGACGATTATCCAGTTGGCGAATCTGGATACGATGTTGAACAAAATGCAGATTGCCGAAGGCGATATTACCAAGGTCAAAGCGGGGCAGGACATTTCGTTTACGATTCTGTCCGAACCGGATACGCCGATTAAGGCGAAGCTTGACAGTGTCGACCCGGGCTTGACCACGATGTCGCTGGGCAGCTACACCACCAGCACGGACACGACTTCCAATGCGATTTACTACTACGCCCGCGCTTTGGTGCCTAATCCCGACGGCAAACTTTCCATCGGTATGACGACGCAGAACACGATTGAAATCAACGGCGTGAAAAACGTTTTGCTCGTGCCGACGCTGACGATTAAAAAACGCGACGGCAAATCGTTTGTCAGCGTTTTGGGCGCGGACGGTAAAGCTTCGGAACGCGAGATTACGGTCGGTCTGAAAGACAGTATGAATACCGAAGCGAAAAGCGGTTTGAAAGAAGGCGACAAGGTGGTGATGTCGGAAATGAGCGCGGCGGAGCAGGCTGAAGCGGCGCAACGCGCCATGCAGGGCGGTCCGCCGAGATAAATAGGCAATAGGTCGTCTGAAAGTTTTGTTTTTGAGCAGAATCCCCTTTCAGACGACCTTTCCACTCCATACATCATTATCGGTCGGAAACACTTATGAGCTTAATCGAATGTAAAAACATCAACCGCTACTTCGGCAGCGGCGCGAACCGCGTTCATGTGTTGAAAGATGTCAGCCTGTCGATAGAGAAGGGCGATTTCGTCGCCATCATCGGGCAGTCCGGTTCGGGCAAATCCACGCTGATGAACATCCTCGGCTGCTTGGATAGCGCGACTTCGGGTTCGTATCAAATCGACGGCATCGAAACCGCCAAAATGGAGCCGGACGAGCTGGCGGCATTGCGGCGTGAACGCTTCGGCTTTATTTTCCAACGCTACAACCTTTTGGGTTCGCTGACGGCGCGGGACAACGTCGCCTTGCCTGCCGTGTATATGGGCATGGGCGGCAAAGAGCGTTCGACGCGTGCGGAGAAGCTGTTGCAGGATTTGGGTTTGGAAGGCAAGGAAGGCAACAAGCCCAGTGAACTTTCCGGCGGTCAGCAGCAGCGCGTCTCCATCGCCCGCGCCCTAATGAACGGCGGCGAAATCATCTTCGCCGACGAACCGACCGGCGCGCTCGATACCGCCAGCGGCAAAAACGTAATCGAAATCATCCAAAAGCTGCATAAAGAAGGGCATACCGTGATTATGGTTACACACGATCCCGGTATCGCCGCCATCGCCAACCGCATCATCGAAATCCGCGACGGCGAAATCATCTCCGACAGTTCAAAAAATCCCGAAATCCCCGAAAGCAAAATAGAACGCATCAAAGAAAAATCTTCGTGGCTGTTTTATTACGACCAATTCGTCGAAGCCTTCAAAATGTCGGTGCAGGCGATTATGGCGCACAAAATGCGCTCGCTCCTGACCATGCTCGGCATCATCATCGGCATCGCCTCGGTCGTGTCCGTCGTCGCTTTGGGCAACGGTTCTGAGAAAAAAATCCTCGCAGACATCAGCGCGATGGGGACGAACACCATCAGCATCTTCCCCGGGCGCGGTTTCGGCGACAGGCGCAGCGGCAGGATTAAAACCCTGACCATTGACGACGCCAAAGTCATCGCCAAGCAAAGCTACGTCGCTTCCGCCACGCCGCAAACCACCTCCGGCGGCACGCTGACCTACCGCAACACCGATTTATCCGCCTCGCTTTACGGCGTGGGCGAACAATATTTCGACGTGCGCGGACTGAAGCTGGAATCAGGCCGCCTGTTTGACGAGGGCGATGTAAAAGAAGACGCGCAAGTCGTCGTGATCGACCAAAACACCAAAGAAAAACTCTTTGGCACAGACGTCAATCCCTTGGGCAAAACCGTCCTCTTCAACAAACGCCCGCTGACCGTCATCGGCGTGATGCAAAAAGAAGAAAACTCCTTCGGCAACGCCGACGTATTGATGCTCTGGTCGCCCTATACGACCGTGATGCACCAAATTACCGGCGAGAGCCACACCAATTCCATTACCGTCAAAATCAAAGACGATGCCAACACCCAAGTCGCCGAAAAAGGGCTGACCGAGCTGCTCAAAACGCGGCACGGCACGGAAGATTTTTTCATGAACAACAGCGACAGCATCAAGCAGATGGTTGAAAGCACCACCGGCACGATGAAGCTGCTGATTTCCTCCATCGCCTTGATTTCATTAGTGGTCGGTGGTATCGGCGTGATGAACATCATGCTGGTGTCCGTAACCGAGCGCACCAAAGAAATCGGCGTGCGCATGGCGATTGGCGCGCGGCGAAACAACATCCTGCAACAATTCCTGATTGAAGCGGTCTTAATCTGTATTATCGGCGGCTTGGTCGGAGTAGGGCTGTCCACAGCCATCAGCCTCGTGTTCAACCAATTCGTCACCGAATTTCCGATGGAAATTTCCATCGGCTCCGTCATCGGCGCGGTCGTTTGTTCCACCGCCATCGGCGTAGCGTTCGGTTTTATGCCCGCCAACAAAGCCTCCAAGCTCAACCCGATTGATGCCTTGTCTAAGGATTAAGTTTTCAGACGACCTCCAAACCCCAAAGGTCGTCTGAAAACCCCGTTTGGCTATTGTTATCACAATGAACATACACACACCGAGGAAAACCGAATGATTACTCTGCATGTATTGGCACAATCCCGCGCCCTGCGCATCGTCTGGCTGCTCGAACTCATCGGCGCACCGTATCAAATCAAAACCTACGCGCGCCATCCCGAAACCCTGCTTGCACCCGACGAACTCAAAGCCGTACACCCGCTGGGCAAATCCCCCGTTATCGACGACGACGGATTCGTGCTCAACGAAAGCGGCGCGATTACCGACTACCTGATTCAAACCTACGGCGGCGGACGCTTCATGCCCGAACGCGGCAGCCAAGATTACTGGCATTACCAACGCTGGCTGCACTATGCCGAAGGTTCGCTGATGCCCTTGCTTTTGCTCGGTCTGGTGTTCCGCAAAATAGAAAACGCCTCCATGCCGTTTTTCGTCAAACCTGTCGCACGCAAAATCAGCGGCAACGTCAAAAACGGCTTTATCGAACCGCAAGCCGCCCTGCATCTTGCCTATGTCGAAAACGAATTAAACGGCAAAGACTGGCTGGTCGACAACCGGCTCAGCGGCGCCGACATCATGATGAGTTACCCGCTGCAAGCCGCCGCCGACCGCTTCGGATTGGCGGACTATCCCAACATCCGCGCCTATTTGCAGCGCATTGAAAAAGACCCCGCCTATCAAACGGCGGTACAGAAAGCAGGCGGCCCGCTGCTGCGTTTGGATAAATAAGGTCGTCTGAAAAAGCAAAAGTCGGGTCAGAACCCGACGCAACACCGAACACACGATTCACACAATACATTGCGAAAACAGCCCGAGCGTCGTCTGAATCCGCAACATATAGTAGATTAACTAAATCAGGATAAGGCGAGGCAACGCCGTACTGGTTTAAAGTTAATCCACTATATTTCAGACGACCCCTCCCGAAACAGGCACTTCAGCCTTCAATACAAGGAAACCTATGGACGTTTACGCAACATACACAGCCTATCCGCAAAGCGGCATCGAACAAATCAAAGCCTCCTCCGGCACCCCCGCCGCCGTATCAGAATGCAGCGCAGGCAAACTATGGGACGCGCTGCATTTCGTCCTGACCGGCAAAGGCTCGGACGATGCCGACGCGGCAAACCCGTTGAGCAAAGCCATTATCGGCAACATCCTGCGGCAGGACGAAGAAGCGGGCGAACACACCGGCTGGATCGACGATACCGAAACCGCCGAAGTAGCCCAAGCCCTGAACCAAGCCGATTTCGCCGCGCTGCTCGACGGCAAAACCGCAGCAGATTTTCAAAACAACCAAATCTACCCCGATATTTGGGGTGATGAAAAAGCCTTTGCCGAAACCCGCGCGGAATTGGCGCAGCGGTTTAAAGAACTCGCCGCGTTCTACCAAACCGCCGCCGAACAGCATTGCGGCGTCGTGGTCAGGATTTCATGATTTCAGACGACCTTTTTGAATGGGAAGAGGTCGTCTGAAAAACGGATTCAACGGCGAAAGGTACATGAATAATTGATTTAATTGAATTTTATTGAAATGAGTAATACGAATTACGTTTGTTTTTCCTGCCGCACCGCCGTGCGCCGTCCAAAACGCTATTTCCGCCCCCAAGACAGCAGTTCGCCCCGTTGTTCGCAGTGTTCCAAACCATGTGTGGAGCTGTCGGATAGAATTCCGCTTCCGTCAAAACATAAAACCAAAGAATGGCAGAAGTTGCAGCAGGATTTGTGGCGGCAACAGTTGCAAATATTGGAGAGACAGCAACGCTCCAGAGTCAGGTATAAGCATGAACTCGAACACGAAGCCGATCGGTTGGAGCGTAAACTGCAAGAGCCGATGCATCCGCAAACTGCCAAGCAGTTAAAACGTCTTCTGAAAAATTGTTTGAAGAACTTAGAAAAAGTCTGAAAAAAGTAGGTCGGATACTTGTATCTGACATAAATTCTACGCAGGCGGGAATGACGGCGGTGAAAGTAGCGCGAGCTTCGCCCGCGAAAACAAGTTTATCCATCCGATTGCAGATTTTCAGACGACCTCCAAACCAAAGGCTGAAACATGAACCCCGACAAAGTACAACGAAGCAAGCTGAATACGCTGGCCGACCTGCCCAATGTCGGCAAAGCCGTGGCGGAGGATTTGGCTTTGCTCGGCATCACGCAGCCGCAGGATTTGGCGGGGCAGGACGCTTACGAAATGTACGCCCGCCTGTGCAGCCTGACCGCAACCCGACACGATCCCTGCATGATTGATATTTTCCTGTCGCTGGTTGATTTTATGCAGGGGAACGAACCGAAGCCGTGGTGGCATTTTACGGAACAGCGAAAAGCGGTTTTAGCCGATAAATAAACGCAGCCGATGAGATTGTTCAGACGACCTCCCGACCTTTCAGGTCGTCTGAAACCTTAAACCGAAAGACACAACATGCAGACAAAACCTTTTTTTCAGACGGCATTATCCCTGTCGCTCGCCCTTGCCTTAAGCGCGTGTGCCGTCCACAGCGCCGACCAAAACCTCACGCTCGAATCGACGGGGCAGGTCATGAGTGCGGCGGAAACCGCCGAACGCTATGACGTGAACGGCAACTGGTGGGAAATCTACCAAAGCCCGCAGCTCAACGCCCTGATGGCGCAGGCTTTGGAAAACAATATCGATTTGAAACAGGCGGCCATCAGCGTCAATAAAGCCCTGTATCAGGCGAATATTTTGGGGGCGGATTTGGTGCCGTCGTTCAGCGGCTCGTTGAGTGCGTCCACATCCAAAAACCTGAAAACCGGCAGCCACGGCAACACCTTCAGCAGCCAGCTCGGCTTGAGTTACGAATTGGATTTGTGGCGCAAACTCAGTGCCACCGCCGACGCGCAAGTCTGGGAATACCAAGCCACGCGGCAGGATATGGCAAACACGCGCCTGACTTTGATCAACAATGTCGCCGACGCCTATTTCAATATCGCCTACCTCAACGAAGCCATTGAATTGGCGCAGAAATCCCTCAAGCAATATCAGGAAATCAACCGCATTGCCGATGCCAAGTTCCGCTACGGCAGAGCCGATTCCAGTCAGCCGACGCAGGCGAAACAATCGCTGTTGAGCGCGCAAAACAACCTGATTTCCCTGAAAAACAGCCTCGACACGCAAAAACAGGTTTTACGCAACCTGCTCAACCTCAAACCGAACGAAGCCATCGCCGCCGACCCCGCGCAATACCGGCTGCTGCCCGTCAAAGGCGTGAATCTCGACGTACCGATTACCGTGTTGGCGAACCGCCCCGACCTGCGCGCCGCCGAATACCGCCTGCAATCCTCGCTCCAGTCCGTCAAAGCGCAAAAACGCAGTTGGTATCCCTCGATTACATTGGGCGCGAGCTTGAGCGCGTCGTCTGAAAAAGCCAAAAGCGCGTTCAATATCCCGCTGCTGGGCGGCTCCGCCACCATCAACCTGCCGTTCCTCAACTGGCAGACCATGAAGTGGAAAGACAAAACCGCCCAAGCCAATTTCGACAGCGCCAAACTCGATTTTGAAAAAGCCCTGACTACCGCGCTGAACGAAGTCAACACCAACTACCTCGCCTACCAAAACGCCCAAGCTGCGCTCAGCAACCAAGAGCAGCGTTACGCCTTGGACAAGAAAAACAGCCGCTACTACCAAGTGCGCTACCAACACGGCAAAAACGAGCTGAAAGACTGGCTGGAAGCACTGAACACGGAATACAGTTCCGCCCAAACCGTGCTGAACCAGCGGTATGAAACGCTGAAATACGAAAACATGGTGTATAAAGCGATGGCGGGCCGTTATACGCCGAAGTAGGGCGTTTGGCTCGAGAGGTCGTCTGAAAACTGAGAAAAACGGTTTTCAGACGACCTTTTTGGCGGTTTGTCGGAAACAAACCGCCGATTTTTTCGTTTGTGCAGTAAAGACGTCGGTAATGTCCCGCTGCGGTTTAAATTTGCTGTAAAAATCGAAACGCCTCGGAAAAGCAAAGAATTTGAGTTTGGATATCGTTTTTTAGAAATTCGAATTTTATTGAAAATATTTTGATAAACAAAAGGATATGTGCTTTTGTGGAATTGTTGGATGCAATCGCGTATAATTTTGCGATTGTTTTATTCTGCAATTTCAGGCAATAAATTGTCTGGGATGCTTATAGGAGCCCAATACCATGATGATATTATATTCAGGCATTACATGCCCGTTCAGCCAACGCTGTCGCTTCGTCCTGTACGAAAAAGGCATGGATTTTGAAATCAAAGACGTTGATATTTTCAATAAGCCCGAAGATCTTGCCGTAATGAATCCGTATAACCAAGTCCCCGTTTTGGTTGAACGTGATTTGATCCTCTATGAATCCAATATCATCAATGAATACATAGACGAACGCTTTCCTCATCCGCAACTGATGCCCGGCGACCCCGTCATGCGCGGCCGCGGACGATTGGTTTTGTTCCGCATGGAAAAAGAGCTGTTCAGCCTGGTGCATGTATTGGAAAACCCGAATTCTACCAATAAAGAAATGGCGAAAGCGCGCGAAGCCATCGGCAACGGTCTGACCATGCTTGCGCCTGCGTTCACCAAAAACAAATACATTCTCGGCGATGATTTCTCAATGATTGACGTGGCGTTGTCTCCATTGCTGTGGCGCCTCGACCATTACGATATCAAACTCGGCAAATCCGCTGCACCATTGCTGAAATATGCTGAACGTATCTTCCAACGCGAAGCCTTTATCGAAGCCATGACCCCCGCCGAGAAGGCAATGCGCCGTTAAAGGACGAAAGGATTCATCATGACGACATCTACCAAGCCTTATCTGATTCGCGCTTTGTACGAATGGTGTACGGACAACAATCAAACGCCGCACATTGTCGCATGGGTAAACGAACATACCCGCGTCCCCATGCAGTATGTTCGCGAAAACGAGATTGTCCTCAATATCGGACCGACTGCCAGCCATAATCTGAACATCGACAACGATTGGATCAGCTTTTCGGCCCGCTTTGGCGGTGTGGCACACGATATTTGGATTCCGGTCGGACACGTTGTCAGCCTGTTTGCCCGAGAAAGCGGCGAAGGCATGGGATTTGAAGTCGAACCCTATGAGCCTTCCGATAAAAAACAACCGGAACAGGAAACTGAAAACAAACAAGAAACCGATGCGCCGGCAAAATCCGGCAAGGTGTTGAAGTTTGTGAAATAGGGTGGAAATGTAAAAGGTCGTCTGAAATTAAGTTTTCAGACGACCTTTTTGTGTTCATCGGGAAAGGGGAGGAGTATTTCAAAAGTGTGCTCTAGTTTAGTAAGTTTAAACTTTCAGACGACCTCTCGGAGATTTCAGGTAAACATTGATTTAATCCGATATAATTTATTCCATTCAACACTTTTTATCCGATAGGAGAACCTCATGTACCGTCCTGCCGTCTGCTTCACATTGGGATAAGCTGCTGCTACCACGGCCTATCAAAGCAAAATAGGCGGTACGCCCTACCTGCCAAAAAATGCCGAATATTCGTATCACGCCGAGAAAAAGCATCCGCTGACTCTGGTGGCACAAATCAACTTTGCCGAAGTGCCGCCGTTGCCCGGTTTCCCCGAGCGTGGCATCTTGCAAGTTTTTGTTGATGGGCTGGATTACGGGCTTAGGTAACGACTTTGAAAATCTGTCGGAACAAGCCGGCTGGCGCATTATGTACTATCCCGAATTATTGCCCGAGAGCGAATTGCAAACCGATTTTTCCGCTTATCAGGCAACCGATTCAGAATGTCTGCCGTTTTCTGGGGAGTTTCCGCTGATTTTCCAAGCGGCAAGCGAAGAGGAGGAAGATGCAGATTTCAATAAATCTCAAGGGCATAAAATCGGTGGTTCTCCGATTTTTCTTCAGGGCGACCCGTTTCTTGAGTGTGATGAAGACGCTGATTTTGATGATCCCGCTACCATCACTTGTTCTGATTGGCGCAAATACATCCTGCTGTTGCAATTAGACACTGATATCAATGAAAAAGACCGCTATACTGGAAAACTGATGTGGGGCGACTCCGGTGTGGCGAATTTCTTCATTACGCCCGAAGATTTGGCTAAACGCGATTTCAGCCGTGTGGCATTTGTGTTTGATTGTTGTTAAATGCCCGATCAGCCATCTTTTATGATGCTCCCAAACAAAAAGGTCGTCTGAAATTAAGTTTTCAGACGACCTTTTTTAGTATGTCAAACCGCTGTTAGGAAACAACTTCGCCTTGGGTGCGTTGTTTGTCGATGCTGCGGTTGATGTGCCATTGTTGGGCGATGGTCAGGAGGTTGTTGACTACCCAGTACAATACCAGACCTGCAGGGAAGAAGAAGAACATGGCTGAGAAAATCAGCGGCATGACTTTCATCATTTTTGCCTGCATCGGGTCGGTCGGCGGCGGGTTGAGGAATGTTTGGGCAAACATGGTTACCGCCATAATTACGGGCAGGATGTAGTAAGGGTCGGAACGGCTAAGGTCGGTAATCCAGCCCAGCCAAGGTGCCTGACGCAATTCTACGGAGGCAAACAACGCCCAGTACAAGCCGATGAAGACGGGGATTTGCAACAGCATGGGCAGGCAGCCGCCCAGCGGGTTGATTTTTTCGTCTTTGTAAAGCTGCATCATGGCTTGCTGTTGCGCCATACGGTCGTCGCCGTATTTTTCTTTGATGGCTTGCAGTTTGGGCGCGGCGGCGCGCATTTTTGCCATCGAGCGGTAAGAGGCGTTGGTCAGCGGGTAGAGTACGGCTTTGACGATAATGGTCAAAACGATGATTGCCCAGCCCCAGTTGCCGATAATGTTGTGCAGTTGGTTCAGGAGCCAGAAGAGGGGGGAGGCGAACCAGTGTACTTTGCCGTAGTCTTTTGCCAGTTGCAGGTTGTCGGCGATATTGGCGATGACGGATGTGGTCTGCGGGCCGGCGTAGAGGTTGATGGAGGCTTCGGATTTCGCGCCGTTTTGGATGGCAGCAAGGGGAACGCTGACGCTGGTACTGTACAGGTTGTCGTTGCGGCGTTTGATGTCGATACGGCAGTCGCCTGCGGCGCAAACGCTTTGTCCGCCTTTGGGTTGGAGAATCCAGGTGGACATGAAGTGGTGTTCAATCATGCCGAGCCAGCCGGTTTGGGTTTTGCGGGCGTATTCGGCTTCGTTTTTACCTGATTTGGCATCGTCGTCCAAGTCGGAGAAGCTGACTTTTTGGAATTTGCCTTCAGGGGTGTACACGACGGGGCCGAGGTAGGAATGGGTAAAGTAACCTTGACCTTCAGGTTCGCTGCGGTCGCGCACGATGCGGTAGTCTGCGCTCAGGTTGGCGGGCTTGCCGCTGGTGTTGGTGATGTCGAAACGGACGTTGACGAGGTAGCTGTCTTTGGTAAAGGTATAGACCTTGTCGATTTTCAGTCCGTTTGTTTCAGGCGCGCTCAGGCGGACTTCGACTTTGTCGCCGTTGAGGCTGTATTGTTTTTGCGCTGCGGTAAAGTTGACGCCTTTGAGGATGTTGTTGCCTTGTGCATCCAAAAGCTCGGACTGGGCAACGTAGGTGTATTCTTTGCTGTCGTTAAACAGGGTGAAGGGTTTGTTTTCGTCGCCATTTGCTTTGTATTTGAGCAGGGTCATTTGACGCAGGTCGCCGCTTTTTTCGTCGATGACGGCTTTGACCGTGTCGGTCGTTACGGTAATCGGCGTTGCGGGGGCGAGTGCGGCTTCGGCGGCAGCGGTTGCGGCGGTTTGCTGCTGTTGCTGCGCGGCTTGTTGTGCCGGATTGGGTTTGGGGCTGGGGAAGAAATGTTCCCAGCCGGCATAGATTGCCAGCGAAATGGCAAAAAATGCTATAAATCTTTTAAAATCCATAAGAGATTCCTGGAATTGACGGGTATGTAATGGAGATGAAAACTGCTTCAGACGGCATTATATAGAAACCGACGGGAAATTAAAGGAAATCAAGTTATCCGAATGATTCGGATTACGGGACGGGGTCGTGTCCGTGTCCGCCGAAGGGGTGGCAGCGGGCGATGCGTTTGAGGGCGAGCCAGCCGCCTTTGAATGCGCCGTATTTTTTGACTGCCTCGACCGCATATTGCGAACAGGTCGGGGTATAGCGGCAGCGCGGCGGTATCAGCGGGCTGACGGCGTATTGGTAAAAACGGATCAGCGCGAGGATAAATTTGGACAACAGGGTATTCATCAGCGTTTGCGCATAAGTTGCGCCAATTGGTTTCGGGCTTCGGCGGCATTTTGCCGGTTGAATGCCAGGCGGACGCGTACGACGAAATCATGCGGCGGCAGGCTGTTTTTGTTCAGCCTGAACCAATCTCGGATGACGCGCTTCATGTAGTTGCGTTCATGCGCGCGTTTCGCTGTTTTTTTGCTGACGACCAAGCCGAGCCGCGGATGGTTCAATCCGTTGTCGGCAGATTGGGAAACTTGCAGCAAATCGCGGCTGCGCCGGTTTTTGAACGCAAAAACGGATGAAAAATCATCCGTTTTTAATAAGCGGTGCTGCTTTCCGAAGCGGTAGTCCAAAATTACACTGCCAAGCGTTTGCGGCCTTTGGCGCGACGGGCTGCCAATACTGCGCGACCGCCGCGGGTTTTGGAGCGGACCAGGAAGCCGTGGGTACGTTTGCGTTTGGTAACGGAAGGTTGATAAGTGCGTTTCATGATGTTTCCTAAAAAATCGGTAGATAAATAAACTGCGAATTACACTCTAATTTTCATCTTTTGTCAATCTCGGTTGAGTAAATGGATATGGCGCGCGGGGTGATTCGGTTTGCGGATTCGCGTGGCGATTTGTGGATAAAATTTCCGGCAGGTTGTGGATAAAGTTTGGCGGAGTGGGTATAATCGGCACTTCCTGTCCCTTTGTCGGGCGATAGGTCGTCTGAAAATGTTAGTGCGGATTTATCGTGATGATTTTCCGAAAATAATTTCATTGTATTTTCAGACGGCGTCCGGTTTGGCGGATAGGGTTTGTGCGGTATTTGCGACACTTTTTCCGTCGGGCTGAAACCGCATTTTCAAAGGCTGCAATTTCCGACGGTTTCTCTCCGTTTCTTTCCAACGATTTCCACGACTCGAGCTTATTCATGACGCTAGCAGAATTTTGGCCGCAGTGCCTCCGCCGACTTCACGATATTTTGCCTGCCGGGCAGTTCGCACAATGGATTGCGCCCTTGACCGTGGGCGAGGAAAACGGCGTGTGGGTGGTTTACGGTAAAAACCAGTTTGCCTGCAATATGCTCAAAAGCCAGTTTGCCGCCAAAATCGAAGTGGTGCGTGCGGAATTGGCCCCGCAACAGGCGGCTTTTGCGTTTAAAGCGGGCGTGGGGCAGCATTATGAAATGGCGGAAAATGCGGGGGCGGTTGCGTCTGAACAAGCCGCGTTGACGGAAGAAATGCCGAAAGCGGACGCGCAAGAATCTTTTTCGGACGGGACGTCGTCTGAAAACTTAGACAGACCCTCCGTTGCGAAAACGGCGGCGGATATTTTGGCGCAGCGCATGAAAAACCTGCCGCACGAAAGCAAACAGCCTGCCGCCGCGCCCGCAGAATCCAAAGCCGTTGCCAAAGCCAAAACGGAAGCGCAACGCGATGCGGAAGAAGCGCGTTACGAACAGACCAATCTGTCGCGCGACTATACATTCGATACCTTGGTAGAAGGTAAGGGCAACCGCCTTGCCGCCGCCGCCGCCCAAGCCATTGCAGAGAACCCGGGGCAGGGCTACAACCCGTTTTTCCTGTACGGCAGCACGGGTTTGGGTAAAACCCACTTGGTGCAGGCCATCGGCAACGAACTGCTGAAAAACCGCCCCGACGCCAAAGTGCGCTATATGCATTCAGACGACTATATCCGCAGCTTTATGAAGGCGGTGCGCAACAATACTTATGATGTATTCAAGCAGCAATACAAACAATACGACCTGTTGATTATCGACGACATCCAGTTCATCAAAGGCAAAGACCGTACGATGGAAGAATTCTTCTATCTGTACAACCATTTCCACAACGAGAAAAAACAGCTCATCCTCACTTGCGACGTATTGCCTGCCAAAATCGAAGGCATGGACGACCGCCTCAAATCGCGTTTCTCATGGGGTTTGACTTTGGAACTTGAGCCGCCCGAGCTGGAAATGCGCGTGGCGATTTTGCAGAAAAAGGCAGAAGCGGCAGGCATCAGCATTGAAGACGAAGCCGCATTGTTTGTCGCCAACCTGATTCGTTCCAACGTGCGCGAACTGGAAGGCGCGTTCAACCGCGTCAGCGCCAGCAGCCGCTTTATGAACCGCCCCGTCATCGACATGGATTTGGCGCGTACGGCTTTGCAGGACATCATTGCCGAAAAACACAAAATCATTACCGCCGACACCATTATCGACGCGACTGCCAAATATTACCGCATTAAAATCAGCGATATACTCGGCAAAAAGCGCACACGCAACATTGCCCGTCCGCGTCAAGTCGCCATGAGCCTGACCAAAGAGCTGACCACCCTCAGCCTGCCGTCCATCGGCGACGCTTTCGGCGGACGCGACCACACGACCGTCATGCACGGCGTGAAAGCCGTAGCAAAACTGCGCGAAGAAGATCCCGAGTTGGCGCAAGATTACGAAAAACTCCTGATTCTGATTCAAAACTGAGCCAGAATCGGCTTTCAGACGACCCCTCTCTTAAAAGGTCGTCTGAAAACACAAATACACTTTGATTTTAACGGCGGCGAATCAACCATCTCGTCCGCCGAACCCGATTCAAAAACACCCGAAATAATCGATTCAAAAGGAATTGACCATGCTGATTTTACAAGCCGACCGCGACAGTCTGCTCAAGCCGCTGCAAGCCGTTACCGGTATCGTCGAACGCCGCCATACCCTGCCCATCCTCTCCAACGTCCTGCTCGAAAGCAAAGACGGTCAAACCAAACTTCTGGCGACCGACTTGGAAATCCAAATCAACACAGCCGGTCCGGAAAGTCAGGCGGGCGACTTCCGCATTACCACCAACGCCAAAAAATTCCAAGACATCCTGCGCGCCTTGCCCGACAGCGCCATCGTTTCGCTCGACTGGGCGGACAACCGTCTGACCCTGCGTGCAGGCAAATCACGCTTCGCCCTGCAAACCCTGCCTGCCGAAGACTTCCCGCTGATGAGCGTCGGCGAAGACATCAGCGCCGCGTTTTCCCTGTCGCAGGAGACTTTCAAAACCATGCTTTCGCAAGTCCAATACAGCATGGCAGTGCAAGACATCCGCTACTACCTCAACGGCTTGCTGATGCAGGTTGAAGGCAACCAACTGCGCCTCGTCGCCACCGACGGCCACCGCCTTGCCTACGCCGCCAGCCAAATCGAAGCCGAACTGCCCAAAACTGAAGTCATCCTGCCGCGCAAAACCGTTTTGGAACTCTTCAAACTGCTGAACAACCCGTCCGAACCCATCAGCGTCGAGTTGCTCAACAACCAAGTACGCTTCCAATGCAACGGCACGACCATCGTCAGCAAAGTCATCGACGGCAAATTCCCCGACTTCAACCGCGTCATCCCGCTGGACAACGACAAAATCTTCCTCGTGTCCCGTACCCAACTTTTGGGCGCGCTTGAACGTGCCGCCATCCTTGCCAACGAAAAATTCCGCGGCGCGCGCCTGTTCCTGCAACCCGGCCTCTTGAGCGTCGTGTGCAGCAACAACGAGCAGGAAGAAGCACGCGAAGAACTCGAAATCGCCTACCAAGGCGGCGAACTCGAAGTCGGCTTCAATATCGGCTATCTGATGGACGTATTGCGCAACATCCATTCCGACGATATGCAGCTTGCCTTCGGCGATGCCAACCGCTCGACCTTGTTTACCGTACCGAACAACCCGAACTTCAAATACATCGTTATGCCGATGCGCATTTGATGTGGTTGTTTTGAAATGAATGAAAAGGTCGTCTGAATAATTGGAAAGTTTAAGGTTATGAATTTTTTTAGAAAAACTATCTTTTTTCTGGTTGTTTTATCGATCTTGGCTGCCTGCGGTTCGTTCGTCTCGCAATATGTTTTGGGAATGGATCCTTGCGTTTTGTGTATTTTGCAGCGCTTGTCGGTTTTGGCGGTCGGATTGGTGGCTTTGGCGGCAGCATTTTTCCGTCAGGCTTCTAAGATTGGCAGACTGTTCAGCGCCTTGTTGGTCAGTGTGCCTGCGGTTTATGGTGCGGGTGTTGCGGCCTATCAATTGTGGCTGCAAAGCCTGCCGCCGGGCAGCGCGCCGTCCTGCGGTGCGCCGTGGACTTTCCGTTTGAAGGACTGGCCGCTGTTTGACTGGTTTGAACCGATTGTGCGCGGCTTTGGCGATTGTGCCGTACCGGACTATCTGCTGGGTATTGCACTGCCGTACTGGAGCATCGCTTATTTTGGCTTTGTGATTGTATTGGTGTGGTTTGCCTGGTTCAAAACCAAATAGCCGCAAAGATGAAAAGGTCGTCTGAAAACCGAAAATATGGTTTTCAGACGATCTTTGTTGTATTTGGTAACTATATGTTCCCGTTGTATAATCGCGGGTTTTCAATTCAATAATAAACATACAGGAACCACCATGACAGAATCCATCACCCGCGACAGTATGCAATACGATGTCGTGATTGTCGGCGCAGGCCCGTCGGGTTTGTCCGCCGCCATCAAACTCAAGCAGCTTGCCGAAAAAAACGGGCGCGAAATCAGCGTTTGCGTGGTGGAGAAGGGTTCTGAGGCGGGCGCACATTCGCTGGCGGGTGCGGTCATTGATCCGATTGCGCTGAATGAGCTGATTCCCGACTGGAAAGAAAAAGGCGCGCCGCTGACGCGTGCGGTAACGCAGGACAAAGTGTTGTTCCTGACGGAGAAAAAGGCGTTCAATCTGCCGGTTACCCCCAATTTTTACAATCACGGCAACTACATCGTCAGCTTGGGCGAAGTCGTGCGCTGGCTGGCGGAGCAGGCGGAAAATATGGGCGTGGAAATCTATCCGGGCTTTGCCGCCGCCGAAGTGCTGTATCACGAAGACGGTTCGGTTAAAGGCATTGCAACCGGCAATATGGGCATAGGCAAAGACGGCGAGCCGACCGACAGTTTCCAGCCCGGCATGGAGCTTTGGGCGCAGCAAACCCTGTTTGCCGAAGGTTGTCGCGGTTCGCTTTCCAAACAAGTCATCGAACGCTTCCAACTCGACCAAAACAGCCAGCCGCAAACTTACGGCTTGGGCATCAAAGAGATTTGGGAAGTGTCGTCTGAAAAACATCAGCCCGGTTTGGTGGTACACAGCGCGGGCTGGCCGCTGGACAGTCAAACCTACGGCGGCGCGTTTGTTTACCATTTCGACGACAACAAAGTCGCCGTCGGTTTTGTAGTCGGTTTGGACTATCAAAACCCTTATCTGTCGCCGTTTGAAGAGTTCCAACGTTTCAAAACTCATCCCGAAATCCGCAAAACCTTCGAAGGCGGCCGCCGCATTGCTTACGGCGCGCGTTCTCTGATTGAAGGCGGTCTGCAAAGCCTGCCGAAGCTCTCGTTCAAAGGCGGCGTTTTAATCGGCGATGCGGCAGGTTTCCTCAATATGCCGCGCATCAAAGGTATTCATACCGCGATGAAATCCGCCATGCTCGCCGCCGAAGCCGTGTTCCCCTTGTTGGAAAACCTTGAAGAAGTGGAGGGTTTCGATAGCGGCAAAGAGGCAGCGGATTATCAGCAACGTTTCGAACAAAGCTGGCTGTATCAAGAGCTTTACGCTGCGCGTAACGTCCGTCCGTCATTCAAATGGGGCGTTTACCTCGGCTCGCTTTATACAGGCATCGACCAGATGATTTTCAGAGGCAAGGCCCCGTGGACCTTGAAACATCACGGCAAAGACAACGAGCAGCTCAAAAAAGCCGCCGCGTGCAAGCCGATTGATTATCCGAAACCCGACGGCGTGTTGACCTTCGACCGCTTAAGCAGCGTCTTCCTCGCCAATCTCGCGCACGAAGAAAATCAGCCTGACCATTTGGTGCTGAAAAATCCGCAAACGATGATAGACGTGAACTACAAAGAATACGCCTCGCCCGAAACGCGTTATTGTCCGGCGGGTGTGTACGAAATCGTCGAAGAAAACGGCAGCCCGCGCCTGCAAATCAACACCGCCAACTGCGTTCACTGCAAAACGTGCGACATCAAAGACCCGACGCAAAACATCACTTGGATTTGTCCCGAAGGCGCAAGCGGACCGAATTACGGCGGGATGTAAGCTTTAGTTGCAGCGGGCTTGTCTAAATGGGACAAGTCTCTGTCGTATCAGATAAAAAAGGTCGTCTGAAAATCTTGGTTTAAGGTTTTCAGACGACCTTTTGGGTTTTTCAGGGAGCGGGCGTGAATGGAATATCGTTGATTTATAGTGGATTAACTTTAAACCAGTACGGCGTTGCCTCGCCTTAGCTCAAAGAGAACGATTCTCTAAGGTGCTGAAGCACCAAGTGAATCGGTTCCGTACTATCTGTACTGTCTGCGGCTTCGTCGCCTTGTCCTGATTTAAATTTAATCCACTATACCTGATTACGGTACGCATTCATCCGCGCTTGAGATTTGTGTTGAATCGGCTGTGCTTTTAAAGGCGCATTTTGTCTTAGCCGTAACGTCGTTGGAAATCGCTCATAAAGTCCGCCAACGCCTGTACGCCTTCGAGCGGCATGGCATTGTAGATGCTGGCGCGCATACCGCCGACGGTTTTGTAGCCTTTGAGCAGGCACAGACCTTGCAGTTCGGCTTCGAGGACGAAGCGGCGGTCGAGTTCGGTTGAGGCGGTTTGGAAGACGACGTTCATTTTCGAGCGGGCATCGGGGCGGATTCGGTTGATGTAGAAGCCGCCGCTGCCGTCGATGGCATCGTAAAGCGTTTGGGCTTTGATGTTGTTGATAGCTTCGATTTTTTTGACGCCGCCTTGTGTCAGCAGCCAGCGGAACACTAAACCGGACATATAAATGGCGTAGGTTGACGGGGTGTTATACATGCCGTCGCGGTTGATGTGCGAGCGGTAGTTGAAGACGTCGGGAATACTGTCGGGGCAGCGGTCGAGAAGGTCTTCGCGGATGATGACGACGGTCGCGCCGGCGGGGCCGATGTTTTTTTGCGCGCCCGCGTAAATCAGCCCGTAGTCGGAAACGTCAAACTCGCGTGAGAGGATTTCGCTGGACATATCGCAAACGAGCGGCGGCAGGTCGTCTGAAAGTTTGGGAACGGTTTGGTATTGCAGGCCGTTGACGGTTTCGTTGATGGCGAAGTGGACGAAGGCAGAGTTTTTGTCTATGTCCCAAGTTTCGACGGGTGGCAGGGCGGTATAGTCGAATTGTTCGCCGCCGTGCGCCGCCAGTCGGATTTCGGTATCGGTAAGGCGGCTCATTTGTTCGTAGGCGATGCGGCTCCAGTTGCCGGTTACCACTGCATCGGCAGACGGAAAGCCATGCGCCAGATTCATCGCAACCATGTTGAATTGCGTGGTCGCGCCGCCTTGCAGGAACAGGATTTTGTAGTTGGAAGGAATGTTCAGCAGCGTACGCAAGTCTTGTTCGGCGTGATGGAGGATGCTGAGGAACATTTCCGAGCGGTGGCTCATCGCCATGACGGGGAAGCCTGTGCCGTTGTAGTCGAGCATTTCTTGCTGCGCGGTACGCAATACGGCTTCGGGCAGGACGGCGGGACCTGCGGAAAAGTTGTAGATCGGGCGGGCGGACATGGCAATGCCTTTTTGTTTCGATGATAACAGCTTTGGATTTTAGAATGACGGCGTGCTTCGTGCAAGCCGTATGGAAGGGAAATGGGGTCGTCTGAAAAAGAAAGGTTGGAAATAAAATGATGATTATCAATGGGTAAGGTTTAATAGTGGTTTTTCAGACGACCGTTTTTGTCAACAATTTTAAGCTTGGTTTTATGCCGTCAGGCGTGTTCATTCTGTGAGGTCGTCTGAAAAAAAGCCGCGATAAATCAACGCTTTTCTTTTGAGTGGAAAGCGGTTATAATAAGCCAATTTTTCAAATTTGACGAAAAATGGCCACGGGGCCATTTTTTTGTTTATGTACTCCGGGAGATTCATGGATATTCAAACAATTCTCGAAAAAACCCTGCCGGGTTTGGGCTACGAACTGGTCGATTTCGAGCTGACTGCGCAAGGCACGCTGCGCGTGTTCATCGATAAGGAAGGCGGGATTACCGTCGAAGATTGCGCGACCGTCAGCAATCATTTGAGCCGCGTGTTCATGGTGGAAGACATCGATTATAAAAATCTGGAAATTTCCAGCCCCGGCCTTGACCGGCCTCTGAAAAAAGCCGCCGATTTCGTGCGCTTTGCAGGACAGCAGGCAAAAATCAAAACCCGCCTGCCGGTTGACGGACAAAAGAATTTTATCGGCCGCATCGAGGGTTGTGAAAACGATACCGTAACGCTCTCTTTCGACGGCAAAACCGCGCAAATCGGCTTGGATAATATCGATAAAGCCCGCCTGCGCCCCGAATTTAAATTTTAAAACTTGATATTGGAGATTCTAAAAAATGAGTCGCGAAATGTTGCAACTTGCCGAAGCGTTGGCAAGCGAGAAAAACGTTGAAGCGGAAGTGGTGTTCCAAGCATTGGAATTCGCCCTTTCTACCGCAGCCAAGAAAAAAGCCGACCGCGAGCATATGGACGTGCGCGTCGAAATTGACCGCGATACCGGCGAATATCATACTTACCGCCGCTGGTTGATTGTTGCCGACGAGGATTACACCTATCCCGACTTGGAAAAAACCATCGAAGAAATCCAAGAAGAAATTCCGGGTACCGACATTCAAATCGGCGACTACTACGAAGAAACGCTGCCGAACGAAGGCTTTGGCCGCCAAGCCGCGCAAACTGCCAAACAAATCATCCTGCAACGCATCCGCGATGCCGAGCGCGAGCAAAATCTGAACGAATTCTTGGCTGTTAAAGAAGACATCGTTTCCGGTACGGTAAAACGCGTAGAACGCCACGGCATCATCGTCGAAGTCGTTCCGGGCAAGCTCGACGCGCTGATTCCGCGAGAACAAATGATTCCGCGTGAAAACTTCCGCGGCGGCGACCGTATCCGCGCGCTGTTTTTGCGTGTGGACGAAATCGGCAACACCGGCCGCAAACAAGTTATCCTCAGCCGTACTTCGGGCGATTTCCTCGCAAAACTGTACGAAATGGAAGTCCCTGAAATTGCAGACGGCTTGTTGGAAATCCGCGAAGTGGCGCGCGATCCGGGCCAACGTGCGAAAGTGGCGGTCAAAGCCAACGACCAACGCATCGATCCGCAAGGTACCTGTATCGGTGTGCGCGGCTCTCGTGTGAACGCCGTCAGCAACGAATTGGCAGGCGAGCGCATTGATGTGGTGCTGTGGTCGTCTGAAACTGCCGAGTTCGTGATGAATGCGCTGTCTCCTGCCGAAGTCAGCCGCATCGTGATTGACGATGACAAACACGCGGTTGATGTGATCGTCGCCGAAGACCAGCTTGCGCTCGCTATCGGCCGCGGCGGTCAAAACGTGCGCTTGGCATCCGATTTGACAGGTTGGCAGTTGAACATCATGACTGTCGAAGAAGCAGACGAACGCACTGCCGCCGAAGACGCAGCCATCCGCGACCTCTTTACCGCGCATCTGAACATCGACGACGAAACCGCCGATATTTTGGTGGAAGAAGGTTTTGCCACGCTGGAAGAAGTCGCTTACGTTCCTGCCGCAGAATTGCTCGCCATCGAAGGCTTTGACGAAGAAATCGTCGAAACCCTGCGCAACCGCGCGCGCGATGCGATTCTGACTATGGCGATTGCGTCCGAAGAGAAACTGGAAGAAGTTTCAGACGACATGCGTAATCTGGACGGCGTAGATTCCGATATGCTCCGCAAACTGGCGGAAGCCGGCGTAACCACCCGCGACGATCTGGCCGAACTTGCCGTTGACGAACTGATTGAAATAACCGGTGTAGATGAAGAAGCGGCGAAAAAAGTGATTCTTGCTGCCCGCGAACACTGGTTTACCGAAGAGAACTAATGGGGGTACAGATGAGTAACACAACCGTAGAACAATTTGCCGCCGAACTGAAACGCCCCGTCGATGATTTGCTGAAACAACTGAAAGAAGCCGGCGTCAATAAAAGCAGCGGCAGCGATTCCCTGACGCTGGACGACAAACAACTGCTGAACGCCTATCTGAAAAAGAAAAACGGCAATGACGGCGGAACCATCAGCATCCGCCGCAAAAAAACTGAAGTCAGCACCGTCAGCGGCGTCAAAGTCGAACGCAAACGCGGCCGTTCCGTAACGATTCCTTCACCGGAAGAGCTTGCTGCCGAAGCTAAAGCCAAAGCAGTAGCTGAAGCGCAAAAAGCCGAGCAGGCAGAAGCGAAAGACCAAGCCGCAGAACAGGCGAAAGCCGAAGCTGAGGCCGCCGCCCGTGCCGAAGCGCGTGCGAAAGCCGAAGCGGAAGCTGCGAAGTTGAAGGCTGCCAAAGCAGCAAAAGCCGAGCCGAAAGTCAAAGCGGAAGAAGCGAAACCTGTTGAAGCGGCTGAAAAACCTGCCGACGTGAAAGCAGCTGGAAGCAAAGCCGACGACAAACCGGCAGAACCTGCTGCACAAGCAGTTCAGGCTGAAGAAAAACCTGCCCAAAGGTCGTCTGAAAAACCTGCCGAAGGCAAAGCCAAACCTAAACAAGACAAAGGCAATAAAGGCAAAGACGCGAAAAAAGCAGCCAAACCCGCTGCCCCTGCCGCTCCGCAACCTGTGGTCAGCGCGGAAGAGCAAGCGCAACGCGACGAAGAAGCACGCCGCGCCGCCGCTTTACGCGCCCATCAAGAAGCCTTGTTGAAAGAAAAACAAGAGCGTCAGGCGCGCCGCGAAGCCATGAAACAACAGGCGGATCAGCAAGCCAAGCCCGCAGCCGAAGCCAAAGCTGCCGAGCAGCGCAAGCCTGCCGAAAAAGCCAAAGCCGCGCCCGCAGAAGGCAAAGCCGCCAATCCTGCCCGTGCGAAAAAAGAAGACCGCCACAACCGCGACGATGACAACCAAGGCCGCAACGCCAAAGGCAAAGGCGGTAAAGGCGGACGCGACCGCAATGCGCGCAACGGCGACGACGAGCGCGTACGCAGCGGTAAAAAAGGCAAGAAACTCAAACTCGAGCCGAACCAACACGCCTTCCAAGCACCGACCGAACCTGTCGTTCACGAAGTCTTGGTTCCCGAAACCATTACCGTTGCCGATTTGGCGCACAAAATGGCAGTCAAAGGCGTGGAAGTGGTCAAAGCCCTGATGAAAATGGGCATGATGGTCACCATCAACCAATCCATCGACCAAGACACCGCCCTGATTGTGGTGGAAGAACTTGGCCACATTGGTAAACCTGCCGCCGCCGACGATCCCGAAGCATTCTTGGATGAAGGCGTGGAAGCTGTGGAAGCCGAAGCATTGCCGCGTCCGCCGGTTGTTACCGTCATGGGTCACGTCGACCACGGTAAAACCTCGTTGTTGGACTATATCCGCCGCGCCAAAGTGGTACAAGGCGAAGCAGGCGGCATTACCCAGCACATCGGTGCATACCACGTTGAAACTCCGCGCGGCGTGATTACCTTCTTGGATACCCCGGGTCACGAAGCGTTTACCGCCATGCGCGCGCGCGGTGCGAAAGCAACCGACATCGTGATTCTCGTGGTCGCAGCCGACGACGGCGTGATGCCGCAAACCATCGAAGCCATTGCCCACGCCAAAGCAGCGGGCGTACCGATGGTGGTTGCCGTCAACAAAATCGATAAAGAAGCCGCCAACCCCGAGCGCATCCGCCAAGAGTTGACCGCGCATGAAGTCGTGCCAGACGAATGGGGCGGCGATGTACAATTTATCGATGTTTCCGCCAAAAAAGGCATCAATATCGACGCATTGCTCGAAGCCGTATTGCTCGAAGCCGAAGTTTTGGAACTGACTGCCCCTGTCGATGCGCCCGCCAAAGGCATCATCGTCGAAGCCCGTCTGGACAAAGGACGTGGCGCGGTCGCCACCCTCTTGGTGCAAAGCGGTACGCTGAAAAAAGGCGATATGCTGCTTGCCGGCACCGCGTTCGGTAAAATCCGCGCGATGGTCGATGAAAACGGTAAAGCCGTCAACGAAGCCGGCCCGTCTATTCCGGTCGAAATCCTCGGCTTGTCCGACGTACCGAATGCCGGTGAAGACGCAATGGTGTTGGCAGACGAGAAAAAAGCCCGCGAAATCGCGCTCTTCCGCCAAGGCAAATACCGCGACGTGCGCCTTGCCAAACAGCAGGCCGCGAAACTGGAAAACATGTTCAACAACATGGGCGAAAACCAAGCCCAATCCTTGTCGGTCATCATCAAAGCAGACGTACAAGGTTCTTACGAAGCTTTGGCGGGCAGCCTGAAAAAACTGTCCACCGACGAAGTGAAAGTGAACGTATTGCACAGCGGCGTGGGCGGTATTACCGAATCGGACGTCAACCTTGCCATCGCTTCAGGCGCGTTCATCATCGGCTTTAACGTGCGCGCAGACGCTTCTTCGCGCAAACTTGCCGAAAATGAAAACGTGGAAATCCGCTACTACAACATCATTTACGATGCCATCGACGACGTCAAAGCAGCCATGAGCGGCATGCTGGCGCCGGAAGAGAAAGAGCAGGTTACCGGTATGGTCGAAATCCGTCAGGTCATCAGCGTATCCAAAGTCGGCAATATTGCAGGCTGTATGGTTACCGACGGCGTGGTCAAACGCGATTCCCATATCCGCCTCATCCGCAACAACGTGGTCATCCACACCGGCGAACTGTCTTCTTTGAAACGCTACAAAGACGACGTCAAAGAAGTCCGCATGGGCTTCGAGTGCGGCTTGATGATCAAAGGCTACAACGAAATTATGGAAGGCGACCAGCTGGAATGCTTCGACATCGTCGAAGTCGCCCGCTCGCTGTAATTTCCTGTTGTAAATAAAAGGTCGTCTGAAAACCATGAAAAGTGGTTTTCAGACGACCTTTTCGTTTTATAGCGGATTGGATTGGCGCAGTGCGGCGTTGCCCAACGCTTAATTTTGATTTGAATTCAATTTGGCATAAATGATAAACAAATTAATCAATTGAAATATAAATTCCGATTAAATAATGTTTTGAGAAAGAGTTAGAACTTGTTGAGGTTAAAGCAGTCTAAGGAAGCCACGCAGTTCGACTGCGTGTAACGATTCAATCAATAAATTACGATCCCCCCAATCTGGTTATTTATCCCATCTCCCCGGATAGGCAACCGTCAGCTCACGGAAAAAATAATATCATGGATACAAAACAAGTCTTTCGCACAATCGTTTCTGAAGAATCCGCCGCGCACTCCGCATCTTTGGAAAAGTCATCCGAACCCAAGGTTTTTCAAGGAACCAAGGGCAATGATGTCTATTATGCCACCCATACCGCAGACAACATTGTGGAAAAGGCAAATGAAGGACAGGATACCGTTTATAGCAATGTCAGCTACACCTTGCCGAACAATGTCGAAAACTTGGTTTTGACCGGTTCGGATAATATTTATGGCGCGGGCAACAATTCAGACAACGTATTGGTCGGCAACAGCGGCAACAACCGCCTGTATAGCGGGCGCGGCAATGATACGGTTTACGGGGGCGCAGGTCACGACAACATCAACGGGGGAGAAGGCGACGACCAACTGTTCGGCGATGAAGGCAACGATATCCTAGACGGCGCGGCAGGAAACGACGTATTGCAAGGGGGTGAAGGCAACGATACCTATTTGTTCGGCGAAAAAAGCGGCAATGATACAGTAATCGACCGCCAAGGCAGCAACAGCATCCGCTTTTTAGACGGCCTCAGCGCAGACGATCTGACGGTTACCGCCGTGCGCAATGCAGAGGGCGGACAGGACTGGCGTATCGCGGTGAAACACACACAATCCGTCCTGACCATTTCCAATCAATACCAAGAAGGCAGCAATATGCCTTCCGTCCAACGGTTTGTTTTCGCAAACGGCACATTAAACCTCAACCAATTCATCAAAGCCACTCAAGCGCAAGTAGAAATACGCGACAATGCAGGCGAACGTATTGAAGGCACGGATGGAAACGACGCGCTGAACGGCACCGTCGGTAATGACGTCATCGACGGCAAAGCAGGCGCGGACATGATGCGCGGCGGCATCGGAGACGATACCTACTATGTGGATAACGCAAAAGATGTTGTCGTTGAGAATAGCGGCGAAGGCAATGATACCGTGATCAGCAGCGTTTCTTATACCGCCTCAACCCACGTTGAAAATGTTACCCTGACCGGCAACGCCAATATCTACGCGGCAGGCAACAACAGCAATAACACCCTGACCGGCAACGACGGACACAACCGACTCAATAGCGGCCGCGGCAACGATACCGTTTACGGCATGGGCGGCAACGACAACATTAACGGCGGCGACGGCAATGACTATTTGGACGGCGGCGATGGCAACGACACCATCAACGGCGACGCAGGCGACGACACTTTAATCGGAGGAGCAGGCAAAGATATGTTGAAAGGCGGAACAGGCAACGACACCTATATTTACGGCAGCGACGATACGATTATCGACAATCAAGGCAACAATACCCTGAAGTTTTCAGACGACCTCCGTGTCAGCGACATCAAAATAAACGTCATCGACAATGCCGACGGCAGCAAAAACTGGGAAATCACATCCGCCAACGGCTCGGCAACCATTCAAAACCAAGTTGACGCCCAAGGACATATTTCCATCAACCAATTCCAATTCCTCGGTGAAAACTATACAGCCGAAACTCTGCTCAAAGCCGTCAACACCGGAAAAGCCGAACAAGGCATCAAAAATGAAGGCACGCCGAACGACGATATAATTGTCGGCAGCAAGTTTAATGACGAATTAAGTTCCGGCACAGACGGCAGGGACGTGATTTACGGCATGGACGGCGACGACATTATCCGAGACGAAGGCACGACCTACTGGGGCAACGAATGGTCTTCAGACGACAAACTGTACGGCGGAAACGGCAATGACAAACTGTATGCGCGGGTCGGAGCCGATTACCTCGACGGCGGCGCAGGCGACGATTATCTGGAAGGCGGAGACGGGCGCGATACCTATGTCTTCGGCAAAGGATATGGACACGACACCATTTTCGACTTCGGTTTCGATATCGACGAAGAATTCAATCCCACTTCCATCAGCAACGCCGTAAAATTTACCGGCGGCTTGACATTGGATGACTTGAATATTTCCGTGACCCCGGGCTACGACAAAACCGGCATCGACTACACGCCCGATCCGTTCGACTTCACCATCAATCCCCGTTTGAACGGCAATACATGGACCGTTTCTATCAAAGGCAGCAATGACGTATTGACGATTAAAAACCAAATGGGTTCGCAAGGCGCCATATCCGAGTTTCAATTCGACAACGGCACATACAGCACGGAACAAATCATCGAACATTTCGGTTTGAAAGTATCCCATGTCCGCAAAGACGGCACGATTATTCAATACCTGAATGACGACAGCGACACCTTTGAACAACGGCTGTACGAAGGTGCCAACCGCATTATTCACGGCACCGACAACGGCGATACCGTCAGCGTTTCAGGCAACTACGGCGGCAAAACCACCTTTATCGGCGGCAGCGGCGACGATACCGTCAAAGTCGGACACGATAGCACCATTGATGCCGGCGCAGGCAATGACACCATTTCCGGCGGCAGCTATGCCAATACGATTACCTTCGGCAAAGGCAGCGGGCATGACAAATTGTCACTGAACGCAAGCGGCGAGGACAATACCGTATTGTTCTCAGGCAATCTGACGCTGAAAGACATCGATTTGGAAATCAATAAAGCAGGAAACAACAAAGAGAACTGGGTGCTCAAACTCAAAGGCAGCGACGACACCCTGACCGTCTTGGATGCCGTCCACTCCTCCGATGGCGGCGATACCGTAGATGCGTTCAAGTTTGCCGCTTCAGGCGAAACATACAGCATGTCGCAATTCCTGACCGCTTTGGGACACGATACCGCCCATCAAGGCGTTTTGTAAGTTTCACAAAGCAATACGGCAGCATTGCCGATTGATTTGTTTTTCAGACGACCCTTGAAGGCTTAGGGGTCGTCTGAAACTTTATTGTGTGGCGATAGACGATAAAGAAGAAACGATCCGTCTGATTTTGGCTTGGTTGCTTAGGGAACAGGGTAAAGTAAGAATATGATTTATAGTGGATTAAATTTAAATCAGGACAAGGCGACGAAGCCGCAGACAGTACAGATAGTACGGCAAGGCGAGGCAACGCCGTACTGGTTTAAATTTAATCCACTATACGTTCAAAAATAAGGAATAAACCTATGAAGCATATATTATTAGCGGCTGCCATGATTTTAAGCAGTTTCGCAAACGCAAATGAAATGAGCAACCCTTGTGTCTATCATCCCGATTTGCCGGGATGCGCGGGCAATAACCGACCGATGGGGCAAACAAAACGGGTTATTAACATTCCTGATAGATGGGGCGCTATTTATTTCAATCCTGTTAATAAAGCGGTTGGGTATTCTGAAAATAATACAAAAAGTGAAGAATCAGCTAATAAAGAAGCTTTAGCAAACTGTATTAAGGCAGGGGGAGGAGAAAATCCTGTAACGAGAAGTGATGGCAAAGGCTGTCGTCGGATGAGCCAATATCGCAATGTATGTGCCGCTTTTGCTGTTGGTCCTGATAGAAATAAGGAAAGTCGTAGTGGGTTTGCTGTGATAAATGACGATTATGTTGAAAAGGCAGAGCAAAAAGCATTGGATGAATGCGGACGATATTCTGATAAATGTGCTATTAAATATTCAGGCTGTTCGCGTCATCCTAATTACCGTTATTGATTTGTTTTTTCAGACGACCTTAAATGTTCAAAGGTCGTCTGAAAACTTATTTTGCAGTAATACACTATAAGGCGGAAACAATCCGTCTTTGACTAGGTTGCTTAGGGTAAGTCAGGATAAAGTAAAAATATGATTGATGTTCAAAAATAAGGAATAAACCGATGAAGCATATATTATTAGCGGCTGTCATGATTTTAAGCAGTTTCGCAAACGCAAATGAAATGAGCAATCCTTGTGTTTATCATCCCGATTTGCCGGGATGCGCGGGCAACAACCGACCGATGGGGCAGGGAGGTAGGGTAATTAATATCCCGAGCCGTTGGGGAGCGATTTATTACAATGCTGCAAATCAAGCAATAGGTTATTCTGAAAACAATACCTCAGGCTATCGTTCAGCCAATAAAGAGGCATTGGCAAATTGCATTAAGGCAGGAGGTGGTAAGGATCCATTGGATCGCAATGGGGAAGGCTGTAGCTTAATGACTGAATACCGTAATATGTGTGGGGCGATTGTATTGGGAGGAGCAGGAGGAAAATATAGGGCTGCTGCAAAAAATGCCGACTCTATTGCTGAGGCAGAGCAAAAAGCGATTTCTGCATGTGAGGCAGGGCAATCATTTAAATGTACTGTCCGCTATTCAGGCTGTTCGCGCCATCCAGATTACCGTTATTGATTTGTTTTTTCAGACGACCCCAAATATTCAGAGGTCGTCTGAAAACTTATTTTGCAGCGACGGGGTCGAAAGCGATGCAGAGTTATGCGGCAGGGTTTTGAGAGAAACGAATAGCGGAAAAGATTAAGAGGTATAAAGATGAAGAAGATATTTTTGATGTTGTTGGCAATGCAGGTTAGTCCCTTTGTTTTAGCGGACGGATTGAATGCGATTAACGATCCTGTGATGAATCCTTGTATTCAAAGACCGGACTTGGCGGGGTGTAGCGGTAATAATCAGTCAGGAGGACAGGCACGTCGGGTCATCAATATCCCTAATCGTTGGGGAGCGATTTATTTTAATCCAGCCAATCGAGCTGTTGGTTATTCTGAAAACAATACTAAAGGTTACCAATCTGCCAACAAAGAGGCTTTGGAAAGTTGTATTAAGGCTGGGGGAGGCAAAAATCCGATTGCCCATGATGGGAAAGGGTGTAGATTGAAACATGAATACCGTAATACCTGTGCGGCTATTGCAATAGGCGGTAAAGAAGAAGGTAAAGGAGGGTTTGGTATTGTTGGAAATGATGATGTGGAAATTGCTAAAGAACTTGCGTTAAAAGGATGTAGTAAACATTCCGATGAATGTGTTATCCGCTATGCAGGCTGTTCCCGCCATCCCGACTATCTCCGTTACTAAATGAATTTTCAGACGACCCCAAATGTTCAGAGGTCGTCTGAAAACTTATTTTGCAGCGATAGGATCAAAAGCGATATCGGTTTATACGGCAGGGTTTTGAGAGAAACGAATAGCGGAAAAGATTAAGAGGTATAAAGATGAAGAAGATATTTTTGATATGGATGGCATTGAATAGTTTTACCGCCTTGGGCAACCCTTTGGGAGGGAATCCGACTGACGGTTATTGCCAAACTGTCGATGGCAGCGCGTGCGGTTGGGGAGGTGGCAGTTCGTCTTCTCGACGGGTGTATAAAGTGCCGAACCGTTGGGGTGTAATTTATTACAATCCTGCTAATGATGCGGTGGGCTATGCAGAAAACAATACTGAAGGTTTTGAATCTGCGCGACGTGAGGCATTGGCAAAATGTATTAAAGCTGGTGATGGTAAAAATCCAAGCCATAGGGATGGTCAAGGTTGTCGTTCTGTAACTGAATATCGAAACCGTTGTGGTGCCATAGCAGTTAGTAAAGAAAGTTACAGTGCAAAAAATGATACTTATCTGGAGAAGGCAGAACAGAAAGCTCTTGAAGGCTGTGGACAATATTCAAATAGTTGCAAAATCTTTTACTCTGGTTGTTCCCGTCACCCTGATTACCGCTATTGATCGATTTGTTTTTTCAGACGACCCCTAAATATTCAGAGGTCGTCTGAAATGCCCTTCGCTTTCCGTTCCGACAAAAACCGTTTTAAAACCGACCGCGCTTTGATGTGCGGTTTTTTGTTGTCTGTGTTTTGTTTGTTTTCGGTTTCAGACGACCTTGTTTTCTAAACGGCATTGGGGTCGTCTGAAAAATAGGGAAAACAGGGAGGGCGGTTGTCGCGGGATGGGGAGGGATTCAATTTGTTGGAGGAGGGGGGTAGGGTAGGGATAGGTGGGTAAAGAGGGGTGTTCTGTGCGTATGGCGGTTAAACGGGGACGGGCTGTTGCCGAAATGAAAGTAGGCAGGCATCAAAAAAGGTCGTCTGAACATTTTCAGACGACCTTTTGCAGGGTATTCAAGCTAGGATTTATTTATCGCGGCTGAATACGATTTTGGTTGCTTGGATGGCTACGCAGATTGCACCGCCGATGAAGATCAAGTCGGCTGCTGTGCGTACCCAGCGCAGGGTGTCGAGGATTTCCATTTGCAGGAATTCTTCGCTACGGGCATACCACAGACCATGAGTGATGGAGGCGTATGCTTGAATCGCGCCGACAGGCAGCAGGCTGATGGCGATCATGCCGACCAAGCCGCCGTTGAGCAGCCAGAAGCCCCAAGTCATGAGTTTGTCGTCGAATTTTGCGTTTGGTTTCAGGTAGCGGGCAACCAGCAAGACGAAGCCCAGTGCCAAGAAGCCGTACACACCAAACAAGGCTGCGTGTGCGTGAACTGCGGTAGTGTTCAGACCTTGGATGTAGAACAGGGAAATCGGCGGGTTAATCAGGAAGCCGAATACGCCGGCACCGATCATGTTCCAGAAGGCAACTGCTACGAAGCACATCAGCGGCCAACGCAGGCGTTTCGCCCATTCGGACAGGTGTTGGTAAGACCAGTGTTCGTAAGCTTCACGACCCAGCAATACCAGCGGTACGACTTCCAATGCGGAGAAGCAGGCACCGATTGCCATAGAGGCGGAGGTAGAACCGGAGAAGTACAGGTGGTGCAGCGTACCCGGGATACCGCCCAACATGAAGATAGCGGCGGCAGCCAGAGTGGATGCGGTAGCGGTACTGCGGCGGACGAAGCCCATGTTGTAGAAGATGAAGGCAAAGGCTGCGGTAGCGAATACTTCGAAGAAGCCTTCTACCCACAGGTGAACCACCCACCAGCGCCAGTATTCCATTACGGCAATTGGGGATTTTTCGCCGTAGAACAGACCGGGCGCGTAGAACACGCCGACACCGACCATGGAGGCAACGAAGATTGCCAGCAGGTTTTTGTCCACGCCTTTTTCTTTAAAGGCGGAAACGGTACAGCGCAGCATCAGGAACAGCCACAACAGCAGGCCGACCATCAGCAGGAGTTGCCAGAAACGGCCCAAATCGAGGTATTCGTAACCTTGGTGTCCAAACCAGAAGTTGAATTTAGGCGGAATGACGTGGGTCAGGGCGAAGAAGTTACCTGCGTAAGAACCGCCGACTACGATGAACAGGGCGATGTACAGGAAGTTTACGCCGGCACGTTGGAACTTGGGATCTTTGCCGCCGTTAACAATCGGAGCCAGGAACAGACCTGCTGTCAGGAAGCCGGTTGCAATCCAGAAGATGGCGGATTGGATGTGCCAAGTACGGGTCAATGCGTAAGGGAACCAGTCGGACATTTCGAAGCCGAGTGCTTCGTCGATGCCGTAGAAACCTTGACCTTCGACGGTGTAGTGCGCGGTCAGACCGCCCAGCAACACTTGTACCACAAACAGGGCGACTGTCAGGAAGACGTATTTGCCCAATGCTTTTTGGGAAGGAGTCAGCTGTACTTTGGAAATCGGGTCTTCAGTCGGAACTTCTACTTCTTCGTGTTTGGTCAGGAAGGAGTAACCCCACATCAGCAGGCCGATACCCATCAACAGCAGGACAACGCTGGTGAACGACCACATGTAGTTTTCAGTAGTCGGTACGTTGTTGATCAGAGGCTCGTGCGGCCAGTTGTTGGTGTAGGTGAAAGTTTCGTCGGGACGGTTGGTCGAAGCAGACCATGAAGTCCAGAAGAAGAAGTTGAACAGTTTTTCACGCGCTTCTTTACTTGGCAATGTGTTGTTTTTCATTGCGAAGTGTTCGCGTGTTTTCTGAAGGGCAGGATCATCGCCGTATACGCCGTGGTAGTAAGGCAGGATGCTCTCAATGGCTTTGACACGGGTATCGCTGATGACGACGCTGCCGTCTTCTTTAATACGGCTTTGGTTGCGGTATTCGTCGGCAAGGCGGGTTTTCAGTACGGCTTGTTCTTCAGGAGAAACTTCGTTGAATTTTTTGCCGTAAGTCTCTTGCGCAGTCAAATCCAACCATGCGACAAGCTCGCGGTGCAGCCAGTCGGCTGTCCAGTCCGGAGCTTGGTATGCACCGTGTCCCAATACGGAACCGACTTCCATACCGCCGGTGGTTTGCCAGGCAGACTGACCTGCCAAAATATCGTCTTTGGTCATCAGCTGAGTGCCTGATGCCGAAACGACTCTTTCAGGGTAAGGCGGGGCTTTTTTATAAACCTCGCTGCCCATGTAGCCAAGAATGGTAAAGCAGACTGCCAGGACGGCAAACAGCAAGTACCATAGCTTCTTGTACTGTCCCATTTCAGAACTCCTTATTTTGGTAAAAAGTGGTTGCTTATAAATTCATACTATATGAATGTTAAAGATTGTAGCACTCTTTTCAGGCAAAAGAAATATTCTCTTAACAACAATCTTTAAAAAACAGATATATAGTCAATAATAATTCCTATTATCAAAAATACGGTGGCATTTTTGTAAAGAATTGGATAAAACATGTGAGCAATAATAGATGATTTGATGTAGTTTTATCTAGTTATTAAGTAGTAAAATGGGTAGTAAAAGTTCATCTTTGATGAATTAATTGATTTAGGTCAAGATATAGCGGTAAAACCACCTACATAATCCTACAAAAGTTCACAAGAGATGCCTTTCAGACGACCCGGAATAAGGCAGTTTGAAAGAGCCGAAAGCGGTATGCCGCGGACGACAAAGGTTGAAAAAATATACCCTGACCTTCTTAAAATAGTTATTAAAGGAAATGACAACTATGAAACGCCAAGCTTTAGCTGCAATCATTGCTTCAGTTTTTGCTTTAGCCGCCTGTGGTGAGCAAGCTGCCCAAAAACCTGCCGAGCAAACCGCTTCCGCTTCCGCTCCTGCAGCTTCTGAGGCTCCTGCTTCCGGTGCTCAAGCTGCTGCCGAAACTCCTGCTGCCGAGCTGCCTGTTATCGACGCGGTAACTACCCACGCTCCTGAAGTTCCGCCTGCCATCGACCGCGACCATCCTGCACGTGTCCGCGTGAAAATGGAAACCGTCGAAAAAACCATGAAAATGGACGATGGCGTGGAATACCACTACTGGACATTTAACGGCGACGTTCCGGGCCGCATGATCCGCGTACGCGAAGGCGACACCGTGGAAGTCGAATTCTCTAACAACCCGTCTTCTACCGTACCGCACAACGTTGACTTCCATGCTGCTACCGGTCAAGGCGGTGGTGCAGAAGCCAGCTTCACTGCTCCGGGCCGTACTTCTACATTCAGCTTCAAAGCCCTGCAACCGGGTCTGTATATCTACCACTGTGCCGTTGCCCCTGTCGGCATGCACATCGCCAACGGTATGTACGGTTTGATCTTGGTTGAACCTAAAGAAGGTCTGCCTAAAGTGGACAAAGAGTTCTACATCGTACAAGGCGACTTCTACACCAAAGGTAAAAAAGGTGCGCAAGGCCTGCAACCGTTCGATATGGACAAAGCCATCGCCGAACAACCTGAATACGTTGTATTTAACGGTCACGTAGGCGCTATCGCCGGTGACAACGCCCTGAAAGCCAAAGCAGGCGAAACCGTCCGTATGTACGTTGGTAACGGTGGTCCGAACCTCGTTTCCTCCTTCCACGTTATCGGTGAGATCTTCGACAAAGTTTACGTAGAAGGCGGCAAACTGATCAACGAAAACGTACAAAGCACCCTGATCCCTGCCGGTGGCGCAGCGATTATCGAATTTAAAGCCGATATTCCGGGCAGCTATACTTTGGTTGACCACTCTCTCTTCCGTGCGTTCAACAAAGGCGCGTTGGGTCAATTGAAAGTAGAGGGCGCAGAGAACCCTGAAATCATGACCAAAAAACTGGAAGACAAAGCCTATGCAGGTAGCGGTGCAGCTTCAGCCCCTGCCGCTTCAGCTCCGGCTGCCCCTGCATCTTCCGCAGCAGCGCCTGCTTCCGCAGCATCTGCAGGTAAAGGCGGCTACTAATCCAGTCATCTCGGCGTAGAGACAGAAAAAAGCCACTGCTGTTCCGGCTGATGCAAGGACAACAGTGGCTTTCTTCCACAACCAATCGAAAGATTGGTTTTTCAGACGACCTATCAAGTATCGAAGGTCGTCTGAAAAACCAGTTTCAAGTATAGTGGATTAAATTTAAATCAGGACAAGGCGACGAAGCCGCAGACAGTACAGATAGTACGGAACCGATTCACTTGGTGCTTCAGCACCTTAGAGAATCGTTCTCTTTGAGCTAAGGCGAGGCAACGCCGTACTGGTTTAAAGTTAATCCACTATATGCACGAACCGACAAGCCCAAAGCACAATAATCAGACGGCTTTTAAGGATTTTTATCCGGTTTCGCTATATAATCAGAGCCTAATACTCCGTATTCAGATGAGAAAGCCCGTTATGAAACTCATACCACTCCTCGCCTTCTTTACCCTTGTCGCAAGCGGCAGTGCAGCGGCGGCCGAAATGGCAAAAGTTGAAGGCGGCAGCTACCGCCCGCTCTATCTGAAGAAAGAAACAAGCCTCATTAAAGTCAAACCCTTCCAAATCGACAAATATCCCGTTACCAATGCCGAATTTGCAGAGTTTGTCAAAAAACACCCGCAGTGGCAAAAAGGCAAAGTCAGCTCCAAACAAGCCGAGCCTGCCTACCTCAAACACTGGGTTAAAACCGGCAGCAACAGCTACGCGCCCAAACCCAACGAACTGAAACATCCGGTAACCAACGTATCTTGGTTTGCCGCCAATGCCTACTGTACTGCGCAAGGCAAACGCCTGCCGACCATAGACCAATGGGAATTTGCCGGACTTGCCTCCGCCACACAGAAAAACGGTTCTGCCGAACCGGGCTACAACCGTACCATTCTTGACTGGTATGCAGACGGCGGCAGAAACGGCTTGCGCGATGTCGGCAAAAGCAAACCCAACTACTGGGGCATTTACGATATGCACGGCTTGATTTGGGAATGGACGGAAGACTTTAACAGCAGCCTGCTCTCGTCTGGCAATGCCGATACGCAAATGTTTTGCAGCGGCGCATCCGTAGGCTCCAGCGACCCATCGAATTACGCCGCCTTCTTGCGCTACGGCATACGCACCAGCCTGCAATCCAAATACGTCCTGCACAACCTAGGCTTCCGCTGCGCCTCGAAATAACCGGTTTCATCACCAAAGCAGCTTTGGCGGTACTGAAAGGTATCGCCTTTTTTTTTGCCACTATAAAAGGTCGTCTGAAAACATTCCGTTTCTCCGAAACTATGTTTTCAGACGACCTTTTTAGATGATTGGGTTCTATCGATCTGAATGGGTTGCGTACGTTCTATAGTGGATTAACTTTAAACCAGTACGGCGTTGCCTCGCCTTAGCTCAAAGAGAACGATTCTCTAAGGTGCTGAAGCACCAAGTGAATCGGTTCCGTACTATCTGTACTGTCTGCGGCTTCGTCGCCTTGTCCTGATTTAAATTTAATCCACTATATAAACCTTGTTTATCATTTTCTTCAGATGATTCAAATCAAATATTAATTACATATAATTAATAATATTGTAATAATAATATACAATATAACTAATTCTAAATAATTAAATATAATTATTTGGGATTAGTTAGTATTGTTAAAAATTCAAATTTGGAGAATGAAAAGATGAAACTAAACTTATCCGTCAAACCGCTGTGTTTGGTGTTGTCCCTTGTTTTTGCAAATGTTTGTGTTGCTGAAGGTATTGCGACAGGAGCGATGCACAAAAACGGTTCTGCCGCATTGGGCAAAGAATCGAAGGCGGGGGAGAATGCGACTGCGTTGGGCGATAAATCGGCTGCGGCGGGTTATAAGTCTGTTGCTGCCGGCTATGATTCAAACGCTTCGGGTTTGAGCGCGTCGGCATTTGGCAGCGAGGCTAAGGCGGAAGCATTGCGGACGGTTGCTGTCGGTTTCAGGGCGAATGCAAAAGGAACCAACGATATTGCCGTCGGCGGCGCATCGAAGGCTTCTGGTGGGCAGTCGGTGGCGGTCGGTTTGATGTCGCAGGCAACGGGTTTGCGTTCTATCGCGGTCGGTGAAAGCGCGAAGGCTGCCGATATTGATGCGGTTGCGTTTGGACGGGGCAGCGAAGCCAATGCACTCAGTTCCACTGCTGTCGGGGATAGGGCAAAAGCCAACGGTACGCAGGCGGTTGCGCTGGCATCTGCTGCCGAGGCAAACGGTTATCAGGCGGTTGCAGTCGGTACGCGCGCGGTTGCCGAAGAAACCAACAGCGTGGCATTGGGCGTGGAATCCTCGTCCACCGCGCTCAACGGTCTTGCCGCGGGTACGCGCGCACGGGTACGGAAATCAGGCGGAACGGCTTTGGGCGCAGGTGCTGCCGCATTTGAGGAAAAATCCGTTGCTTTGGGCTACAAAGCGGAAGCGCGTCAGCAAAACTCCGTGGCACTCGGTACGGACAGCGTTGCCGATACTGCGGCAGGCGTTGCAGGCCATGACTTTGCCACCGGAGCGGCAAGTACGGAAACGGGTAAGGCATGGGTATCGACTTTGGGCGCGGTATCTGTCGGCAGCGAACAAAACAGCCGCCAAATTACTAATGTTGCTGCGGGTAAGGAGGATACGGACGCGGTCAACGTTGCTCAAGTGAAGAGCCTTGCCCGCCAAACCCAAAGCAGCCTTGCCGCAGCCGAGAGCAATCACCAGACCCAAATCGCCGCTTTGCGCAACGAAGCCAAAGTCCGTATGGACAAACTTGAAGAGCGCGCCGATTCAGGCTCCGCCGCTGCAATCGCGGTCGGCAGCCTCGGACAGGCATATCAGCCGGGACAAGGCGCGGTTTCCGTCGCAAGCGGTATCTGGCGCGGTAAAAGCGGTTACGCCGTAGGTATTTCTAAAGTATCCGCCAGCGGCAAATGGCTGGTTAAAGGTTCGGCAGTCGGCGCGGCGAAAGGCGGTGCGGGCGGCGGTGCAAGCGTAACTTACCTCTGGTAATCGTTGTTAGGTGTATCGCCGAAAGGTCGTCTGAAAACATTCCGTTTCTCCGAAACCGTGTTTTCAGACGACCTCGTTCTTGATAATTCCCTATTTGTCCCAATTCTGTCGATGTTATTAATTTTCGACAGAACAAAATGAATCCCAAATACGCCCCGCTTTTTCAACCTTTTACACTGAATAACGGCGTAACCGTCAAAAACCGCCTTGCCGTTGCGCCCATGACCCATTTCGGTTCGCACGCCGATGGTTTAATTAGCGACCAAGAGCGCACGTTTCTCGGCAACCGCGCAGGTGATATAGGTCTCTTTATCTCCGCCGCCACTTTGGTTCAAGACGGCGGCAAAGCTTTTCGCGGACAGCCTGAAGCTACGGGCGAACACTGCCTCGACAGCCTGAAAGAAACCGCCCAAATCATTCAAAAACAAGGCGCGAAAGCGATTTTGCAAATCCATCACGGCGGCTCTAAAGCGATGGCGGAACTCAACCACCGCGACAAAATCAGCGCATCTGCCAGCGAGGAAGAAGGTGCGCGTGAAGCGAGTGCCGCAGAAGTGGAAGAACTCATCGCCTCCTTCGCCCAAGCTGCCGATTTGGCGATTCGTGCAGGCTTTGACGGCGTGGAAATCCACGGCGCGAACGGCTATTTAATCCAACAGTTTTACTCCGCCCAAAGCAACCGCCGCAGCGACCAATGGGGCGGCAGTTTGGAAAACAGAATGCGTTTCCCGCTCGCCGTCGTCGATGCCGTTGCCGCCGTCCGTGAAAAACACCAACGCAACGATTTCATCATCGGCTACCGTTTCTCGCCCGAAGAAGCAGGCGAAGACGGGCTGACCATGACCGAAACCGGCGCACTGATTGACGCGCTGGTGCAAAAGCCGCTGCAATACCTGCACGTTTCCTTGTGGGAATTCGACAAGAAAATCCGACGTGGCGGTGATACGGCGCAAACCCGTATGCAGTTCATCCACGACCGCATCAACGGCAAGCTGCCCCTTATCGGTGTGGGCAACCTGTTTACCGCCGATGATATTCTGGCGGCGTTTGAAACCGGCTGGGCGGAATTTATCGCATTGGGCAAAACCGTCATGATCAATCCGCACATCGCCATACAAATCCGCGAAGGCCGCGAAGCCGAAATCGAAACGCAACTCGACCCGGCGCGCGCCGACCATTACGGCTTCCCCGACATCCTGTGGGAATTCTCCGCCAGCGGTACGCAATCTTGGCTGCCGCCGGTAAAAGGCGCGGACTGGAAGCCGGTAGATGCCTGATTGACTGTAACGACAGCTTAAAACGGCAAAGATCACGTTTGCTGGTTTGATGAGGTCGTCTGAAAAGGTTGCGGCATACGAATAACCTTTTTGCTATGACTGAGAGGTCGTCTGAAAAATGAACTGGCCCCCAAATCTTGGACACTCATAAAAGCCTATTCAGGCGCTCTGTGC
>CAUSOO010000009.1:0-53386 GCA_963533245.1 uncultured Neisseria sp. | reverse complement strand
TCGGTTCCGTACTATCTGTACTGTCTGCGGCTTCGTCGCCTTGTCCTGGTTTAAAGTTAATCCACTATACCGACGAAGCGGAAGCTGTTTTCAGACGACCTTTTTTTGAATTTACCTGTTGCAGCATTTCCAACACTTCTCTCCTTCTCCCGTTTATCCGTTTTGCAATATTCTGATAATAAAAAACTAATTTTCCCTCAGCCGAAAACCTTATTTTGCAACGCGCGGTTCGCGTATAAATCACTTGACCGATTACATCGTATTACGTAAAGTATGCGGCATTCTTTTGAATTGGTATTACCAATTTATTTGGTAATTACTCTCAGATTAAGGTTCGGTATCTCTCCCGCATCCGACATCATGATAAAAATTGATAAACAACGCCGATTTAAGGATTCACCATGGCACTATTCCTCAGCATTTTTCCCATCATCCTGCTGATTTGGCTGATGGTTAAGAAAAACAGTATGCCTTCCTATATTGCGCTGCCGATTACCGCCGCACTGATTTACGCCATCAAGCTGTTTTATTTCAAAGATGACGCTATGCTGCTCAACGCAACCGCAGCGTCCGGACTGGTTTCCACATTGACGCCGATTACCGTGATTTTCGGTGCGATCATGTTCAACCGTATGATGGAAACCACCGGCTGTATCGACATTATCCGCAAATGGCTGGCGACCATCAGCCCGAATCCTGTGGCGCAGCTGATGATTATCGGCTGGTCGTTCGCCTTTATGATTGAGGGTGCATCCGGCTTCGGTACGCCTGCTGCGATTGCCGCCCCGATTCTGATGAGTTTGGGTTTCAACCCATTGAAAGTGGCGATTTTTACGCTGGTTATGAACTCCGTGCCGGTATCATTCGGCGCGGTGGGTACACCGACTTGGTTCGGTTTTGCGCCATTAAACCTGAGTCCCGAAAACATCTTGGCTATCGGCAGACAAACCGGCGTGATGCACTTCTTCGCAGGTTTCGTCATCCCCGTCATCGGCTTGAGCTTCATCGTACCTTGGTCTGAAATCCGTAAAAACTTGGGCTTCATCGGCATCGCCGTCTTCTCTTGTACCATTCCTTATGTTGCCTTGGCGATGGTTAACGAAGAATTCCCATCACTCGTTGCCGGCGCAATCGGCCTGATGGTGTCCGTATTCGCCGCCAACCATGGCTGGGGTTTGAGCAAAGACCATCCGAAAGATCCGAATGCTGAAAAAGTACCTTTCGCCCAAGTTGCCAAAGCACTTGCCCCTCTGGGTATGCTTATCGGTATGCTGGTCGTTACCCGTATCAAACAGCTCGGCATCAAAGGCCTGCTGACCAGCAAAGAAGAATGGTTCAGCTTCCAACTGCCGTTTGATTTGAGCAAAATCACCGTCAGCGACTCTTTGACCATTACCTTCGGCAACATTTTCGGACAAGGCGTCAACGCGTCCTACCAAACCCTCTACGTTCCCGCATGGATTCCGTTTGTCTTTACCGTTTGGATTTGTATCCTGCTTTATAAAACCAAATTCAAAGACGCCTGGGCTTTCTACGCTGCAACGTTCAACCAAACCAAAAAACCGCTGCTTGCCTTGATGGGCGCGCTGATTATGGTTCAACTGATGATGGTTGGCGGCGACGACTCCATGGTGAAAATCATCGGTAAAGAGTTTGCCGCGATGGCAGGCGAACACTGGGTTTACTTCTCCCCTTACCTTGGCGCTATCGGTGCATTCTTCTCCGGTTCGAACACCGTATCCAACCTGACATTCGGTCCGATTCAGCAACAAATCGCCCTTGATACCGGCCTGTCCGTGACCCTCATCCTCGCCCTGCAATCCGTCGGTGGCGCAATGGGCAACATGGTCTGCATCAACAACATCATCGCCGTATGTACCGTACTGGACGTGAAAAACGCCGAAGGTGCGATTATCAAGAAAACCGTCATCCCCATGGCAATTTACGGTGTGATTGCTGTCGCCATAGCAATTATTTTCTTCCCTCTAAGGTAAGCACCTTGTAGCGCAAGAAGAGGTCGTCTGAAAATGTTCAGACGACCTTTTTTATGAAGCAAACAGTTAGTCAATACCCCCCTTCCCTACCATCATATAGTGGATTAAATTTAAATCAGGACAAGGCGACGAAGCCGCAGACAGTACAGATAGTACGGAACCGATTCACTTGGTGCTTCAGCACCTTAGAGAATCGTTCTCTTTGAGCTAAGGCGAGGCAACGCCGTACCGGTTTAAAGTTAATCCACTATAACAAATGCAGATAAAAAACGGGCCGCCAAAAGGCGACCCTAAGAAACTCTTGCAGCTGGGAGTAATAGCAAGAGATTACGACACTTTAACCTGGTTTATGCCGGAGAAACGACGCATCAGCTCTGGAATGGCTTCGGCATTTGAAGCAACAGTGATGCCCATTTTCCGCATTTGGTAGATAGTCTCGATGGTGCTTTCAGGCGCATAGCCGTGGCAGGCACCGAGATTGACAATAATATGAAGATTATCGCTGTACCAAGACAATTGCTTGGCCGTATTGGCGACAGTTTCTTCGATGGCCAATCCGCCAATAATGACAGTATCGGCTTTTTGTTCGTGCAGCCATTCCAACAGACCTGTGCTGTTTGCCTCATTGGCTTCATGAAAACAAGCACCGTGAACATGTTTACCGCTTAATTCGAGCGCATGATCGTAATCTGCCGGAGAGGGCAAGCCTTGGAGCAAATGCGTTCCGCGACAACCTCCGGCGCATTGGCTGAAAAAACCGGACGGTCGGCCGAACATGACACCGTTGCGATTGACGACGGTCGCACAAATGCTCTCCGGATCAATGCTCACATTCTCAATTAAAACCCTTTTATCTGCTAACGCTGCCTGGCGGTTAAGTTCATTAACCATATTTTCCGGACGCAACAAAAAATGGGTTGCATTAGCAGCCATACAGGTAAAGCGAAATTGCGGTTGGATGTCGATTGCAACGGTAGTCATAGGATATGGCTCTCTATATTTAATTCTGCAAACAGAATCAGGATTGCTCCGTTCAATCACTGACCAGACAAATGGTTTAATTTAACGATAATCGGTGTATTTATGATGAACGGTATAATATCAGGATAATCGTTGTATAGCTAGTAAATATTTTAAGATTTGTAACAATACTCGCAGTAAATATAATTTTTGTTGTATTTAAGGTTAACACTCTAATCAATTATCATTTTTAAGCGATTATTTTTATTCATTAATTTTTTATTAATTTCATGATTTCCCTGTATTTTCAAAATATGGGACACCATGAATAAAACTGTTGTTTAAAAGAAAAATCTGCCTCTAGAAAGCGAAAAATTGTTGGCAATATCCCTATCGCAAGCTGATTTTGCTCCCCAATGGCAAAAATAAACGGTACAAAAACCTTGCCGAATCCGACAAACGCAGGCTCAAACAAATTAAACGCGCAACACAGTTTCTAGGAATTTCTACAAAAAAAAAGGCTACCTGAAGATTCAGGTAGCCTTTTTTTTGCGCCAGCACCTTATTTCAACGTCGCCTTCGCCGCTTCCCGTTGCAAATGCCGCTGCATATAGCCGGCAAACGGTTCAGCGTTCGGCAGCACTTGGGCGCGGAACATGCCCCAGCTCAAGAGAGCGGTCAAGTATATATCGAGCGCGCTAAAATGTTGTCCCACGGCGTATTCGCGGCCGTCGGACAGCAGGGTTTGCAGGGTATGCAGCGCGGTATCGAAATCGCCGTAGCCGAGGGAACGGCGCCATTCCTCGCTCTGCGGCACCTGACGCCAGCGGTCGAGAATAGCGTATTCGAGCTGAGAACCAAACGACAGCCAGCGGTAGTATTGCCCGCGCTCCGGAGTACCCGCAGCCGGGATCAGCCGTTTTTCGGGGAAAAGCTCGGCCAGATAGGTGAGAATGGCGGGCAATTCGGTAATCACTTGCCCAGCATGTTTGATAGCAGGTACTTTGCCCATCGGGTTGATAGCTAGATAGTCCGCCTCTTTGAGCTGCGGGTAATCCAGCACCACGTTGTCGTAATCCGCGCCGCATTCGGTCAGCATCCAGCGTACATTGGTGCCGCGTGAAGGATTTGCAGTATAGAGGGTGATTTTGCTCATGATGTTTCCTTGTCCAATTGTGGGTGAGGTGTTTGCAGGCTGTCTAAAACCCAGTCAGGATACCTCATGGCTGTGTCAGTTTCTGTCAGCAGCATGGTCTTGGTCAAACCGCATCGCACTAGCGGCTCAAATCAAACGCGCTCAAATCCAGCCCTTCATGCTGCCGCCAGCGTTGCAGCAGCAGGCGGTGCGGCATGGGATAGGCTGCGCCGGTTTGAATTTGCGCGATGCGGTCGCAACGAAAATGGCGGAATGCCTGCCGCAAGGTGCACCAAGCCGCCAGAAGCCGCACGTTGTCCCAATAGCCCAACGCCACCGGCCACACCGTGCGTCGGCTGGCCTGCCCTTGCACATCGGTGTAGCTGAAACTGAGTGTCTGCTCCTGCCGCAAAGCCTGCCGCACCTGCGCCAGAACGTGTTCTTCGTCGTGTCCGAACGTCGTCGCGCAGTTAATCGGATACACCGCATGGGCTTCTGCCTGCTCCGCCAAGCGCGCGGGCAGCACTGCGTGCACTTTACCCAGCACCGAGCGTGCCGCCTCCGCCATTTCGCCATCAGCATGCGCCGCCGCCCAGCGCATGCCTAGCATCAGTGCTTCGAGCTCGTTTTCGCTGAACATCAGCGGCGGCAGGTTGCAATCCTGCTGCAACACAAAGCCCACGCCCGCTTCCCCGTCTATCACCGCGCCCTGATGGCGCAGCGTGTCGATGTCGCGGTATACCGAGCGCACGCTGATGCATAGCTCCTGCGCCAGCAGCCGCGCGCTTTTCGGATGGCGGCTGGTGCGCAAAAGCTGCAAGAGTTTGAGCAGGCGGTCGGTACGGTTGGGCATGGTGGGTCTCCTTGATTTCCTTTGAGGAAGGGGGCAGTTTGTTTGATTTCTGAAATATGCGGATAACCGGGCAGCCTGATTGCCTACGCATTGCTGCATCAGGCATGGCCGTCATGGGAAGCGGAAGAGTAGCGGGTTCGGGCTTGAATGGGCAAGGGTTCCGATTCGATTTCGTTTACTACCAAGCGGTTAAGGAGTCATGGCAATTGCACGAAAGGTCGTCTGAAAATAGTTTTCAGACGACCTTTGCTTCAATCAAACTTGAATCAATGCCTAAAATGGCGAACGCCCGTTACCACCATGGCAATACCGTGTTCGTCCGCCGCGTCAAAGACTTCCTGATCGCGCATCGAGCCTGCAGGGTGGATGATGGCTTTGATGCCCTGTTCGGCGATGACGTCCACGCCGTCGCGGAAGGGGAAGAAGGCATCGGAGGCGGCGCATGCGCCGTGTAAGTCCAAACCTGCGTCTTGCGCTTTGCGGGCGGCGATGCGGGTGCTGTCCACGCGGCTCATTTGGCCTGCGCCGATGCCGTAGGTTTGACCGCCTTTACCGAACACGATGGCGTTGGATTTGACGTATTTGGCGACGTTCCAGACGAACAGCAAATCGTTCCACTCCTGCTCAGTCGGTTGGCGTTTGGAGACGACTTTCAAATCGGCGCGGCTGATGCGGTGGATGTCGGGCGTTTGTACCAACAGTCCGCCGCCGACGCGTTTGAGTTCGAAGCGGTTCGCGCCTGCTTCTAGAGGCACTTCCAATACGCGCACGTTTTTCTTGGCGGCGGCGATTTCGAGGGCTTCGGCGGTGAACTTCGGCGCCATCAAGACTTCCATAAACTGATTGTCGGTAATCTGTTTGACGGTTGCGCCGTCCACTTCGCGGTTGAAGGCAATGATGCCGCCGAACGCGCTGGTGGTGTCGGTGGCGTAGGCGAGTTTGTAGGCGGTCAATGTATCGGCTGCAACGGCGACACCGCACGGATTGGCGTGTTTCACAATCACGCAGGCGGGCGCGTCGAAGGATTTGACGGCTTCCCAAGCGGCATCGGCATCGGCGATGTTGTTGTAGGACAATTCTTTGCCTTGCAGTTGTTTGTAGGCGGCGAGGCTGCCTGCGGCGGGGTACACATCGCGGTAGAACGCGGCGCGTTGGTGCGGGTTTTCGCCGTAGCGCATGTCTTGCACTTTAATCCAGCTTTGGTTGAACTGGCTGGGGAATTCGCCGATTTCGGGCGTACCGCTCAAGACGTCGTCTGAAAGCGAGGTCAGGTAGTTGGAAATCATGCCGTCGTATTGGGCGGTGTGGCTGAACGCTTTGCGCGACAGGTTGAAACGGGTTTTGTCGCTCAACGCGCCGCCGTTGGCTTCCATTTCGGCGGCGACGGCGGGGAAGTCGGCGGTGTCGGTAACGATGGCGACGTGTTTCCAGTTTTTCGCGGCGGAGCGCACCATGGTCGGGCCGCCGATGTCGATGTTTTCAATCGCGTCTTCCAATGTGCAGTTTGGTTTGGCGATGGTGGCGGCGAAGGGGTAAAGGTTGACGCACACGAGGTCGATGTTGCCGATGCCGTGCTCTTCCATCTTGGCAACGTGTTCACCCAAATCGCGCCGCCCCAAAATACCGCCGTGGATTTTCGGATGCAGCGTTTTCACGCGGCCGTCGAGCATTTCGGGAAAACCGGTGTAGTCGGCGACTTCAATCACGGGAACGCCCGCATCGGCAAGCAGCTTCGCCGTGCCGCCGGTGGAGAGAATTTCGACACCGAGTTTGTGCAGGGTTTGGGCAAATTCGACTGCGCCGTTTTTGTCGGACAGGCTGATCAGGGCGCGTTTGATGGAAGGCATGAGGATTCCTTTTAAACAGAGATTTATAACTGGAAACAAACACTTTCAGGGGCGGTATTATCCCCCAGTTTCGAAGTTTTAGCAGCTGTTTTCTGGAAAAATTGTTGACAATTTTTTCGATAAAAAAGGTCGTCTGAAAACCGGGTTGACCCGTTTTCAGACGACCTTTACTGCTTGAAACCCCATTTCCTTGCCGTTTTCAATCAGTCTTTCACAAGGATTCCGTTTTCGATACGGAATGCGCGGTTTTAAGCGTTTTCGATGAACATCAAACAGCCTCAATGGTTAATATTGAGCGGATAGCTTTTCGGTGCAACATGTGTTTTACCGTCATAAGGAATCACATATTTCTGATTTTTATAACGTTTTTTACCATCCTCCCCCTTCACCGTTGCGCTTAATGCCCACACGCCTGAGGCTGAAGGGCGGCTTTTGTCAAAAGCAATTTTTGCATCGATGCTGGTATAGCGGTCTTCACAATTACGTTTTTCCCGCCCTTTCAATTCATCGCAATTGCCATAATATGCGCCATTATCTTTACCATTCACAATGAAGCTGCGACGGATACGGTTGCTATTATCGGTAAACAGAAAGTTTCTTCCAGTTGTCGTTTCGCCTTGACCCGTATAGCCTGATTCGACAGTGTAGCCCCAGTTTTGCTCACCCATCTGGACAAACCGCCAATCCTTATTCTCCGGCACATCCCCCCATGCGCCGATTTCATCGCTTCCATGTTGTTTGATTGCCCACTTTCCGTCTGTTTTTTCCAAAACAAACAATTCCGCCAGACCCGAAGAAGCATGCGCGTCCTGTTTGACTTTGCGCTTCATATCGTAGGCAAAACCCGTGTACAACACATAGCGCGTGGGCGTACCGTTGCGGGTAACGGCATGGTCGGCAACGGGTTTCATGCAATACATAATATTGTCAGATGCTGTCTCACTGTCTTTCGGCGGCTCGGTAAGCTGGCAGTTGTGTGCTGCAAGCGGTCGGTTGTAATACTGGGCGATCACTGCTTGGACGGCAGCTTTGTCGTTATTGTGCGCAGCCGATACCAAAACGGGGCTGGCGGCAAGCAGCAGGGCAATCATATATTTCATCAAAAATTTCCTGATATTTTTAAAACCACATCAAAACAAGATACTCGCGTACCTTCTCAGGTCGTCTAAAAACCCGATTTACACGTTTTCAGACAACCCCTTACGTATTCTTTCCCCTGTTCGACAGCCATCCTGCGACAAACGTCGCGGCGATGACGATGAACACGCCCGAAGCTGACACGGCGGATAAATGTTCGCCCAGAATCAATACCGCCATGATGACGCCGATAACAGGTTCGAGCGAAATCAAGAGTCCGGAGACATTGGCAGGGACTTTGTTCATGCCCTTATTCCATAAAAGATAGGCAAGCCAACTGCATCCCACTCCCAAATACAAAACCGACAACACGCCGCCCCACGACCAGCGGACTTCATAACTTTCAGCCAACACCAGCGAAAACGGCAGACACAACACCGCCGCCGCCGCCATGGAAGCAGAAGTAAATGCAGGCGCGCCAATGCGGGCAATCATCTCTCGGCTCGGGCGCATCACACCGGCAAAACCGATTCCGGCAAGCAAAATCAGCAAACAGCCGAACCAATCGACCGCGCCGCCCTCTTCAGCGCCGCCCAACACCATCATCCCGATCCCGACAAACGCCGCCGCACCGCAAATCCAGTGGTAAATTTTCGCTTTGTCGTTGAAAAAGAAATGCCCGACAAACACCACCAGCAAGGGTTCAAGCCCGACCATGGTAATCGCGCTGGCGGCGGACGTGTATTTCAAACCGATAAACTGAAGCAGCAAAACCACGACGTAATTGATAAAGGCAATCCACAACAAGGGCTTCCACTCGCGGCGCGGAATCTTGCCGAAATGACGGTAACAGGAAGGCAGCACCATCAACGCAGCAATCAACAGCCGCGCCTCGACCATCAGCGCGGCATCAAGCATCTCGTAAGTATATTTGGCGGCGATAAACGAGCTGCCCCAAATCAATAAGGAGAGTATTTGGTAAATCATGGCTCAAGTAGTCGGATAAAAGGATGCACTGATGAAAGGCGGGACATCACACCCCACCCTGCCCCGATTCGGTCAGCGAATCCAAAAAGGCAAAGAGTTTCGCGTTCATCTGCGTAAAATCGAAACGCTCGATTTCATCAGGATGCTGCACATAAGCCTGCGTCCTGCTTTGCGCCGCCAAGTTTTCGCGCCCGTCGGCGGCAATCAAGAGACCGACGGCGGCGCGGTCGAATTCCAAATGCGCCTGAAACGCATAATGCTTGGGAGAGAAGCGGACAATCTGGCGCGGACAACCTTTGCTCGCCGCCAATACTGCCGCCCCATCCGTCAGTCCGGGCATATCTCCGTGCCAATGCCCCGCAAGGAAAGACGCGCCCAACAAGGCGGTATGCGGGTCGTTCAAACCTTCCTGCGTCAACTCGACCGGATACACGCCGATTTCACGGTGCGGGCTACGCCCGTGCCGTGCACCGTAGGCGACGGACAAAAGCTGCGCGCCCAAGCACACGCCGACAATGTACTTATCCGCCGCCACCGCCTGACGTATCAGGCGCAGCTCGGCTTCAGGGTCGTAATACGGAAAAGCCTGCCTGTCTTCATCGGGCGACTGCGGTCCGCCCATGACAATCAGGAAATCGATACCGTCCGCGTTTTCGGGCAACGCCTCCGACTCATAAACCTTAGTCAACGCCGTACGATGCCCGCGCGACCGCGCCCAATCCCAATACGCGCCCGGCACTTCAAAATCCTCGTGCAGGATGAAATGGACGTTCAACGTTTTCTCCCGCGTACCGCCGTCATGGCGAAGTTCCTGCTTCATCAGTTTTCTCCCTTTGCAACAAGACCGATATTTACAGCAAACCGTGCTGCAACAGTTTCTTACGCAGCGTATTGCGGTTCAATCCCAAAATCACCGCCGCTTTGGACTGATTGCCGCCGCATTGTTCCATCACACACGCAAGCATCGGCTTTTCCACTTGGTGCAACACCATATCGTACACACCGCAAGGCTCCGTACCGTTCAAGTCTTTGAAATACTGTTGCAAATTCTGTTCAACGCATTGCGCAATATCGGGGATGGGTTGTTTCATAACATATCCTCCTTCGTTGTTTTTAAAGATGACAGGTCGTCTGAAACGGGGTTCAGACGACGTTTGTTGAGTTTGAATTAAATAGATTGTTTTTTATTTCGATAAAACTGTGTTTTCAGACGACCTGATATTGCCGCCATTTCCGGATAAAAATCATCCTGTTGGCCCGACGACCCAAGCTACCCGCTGATAACCTTAATCCCCAGCAAAGCCAACGCCCCGCCGCAAAATCGGTCTATCCAATGACCGAAACGCTGAAAACGTTTGCTCACGGCAGGGGCGGACAACATCAGCGCGACAAGGCCGAGCCAAACGAACAGCATCAGCGCCATCCATACGCCGTAAACCCCCATCTGCCACATCGGCGTATCCGGCGACAATACGACGGTAAACAGCGACAGCATATACACGACCGCCTTCGGGTTCAGCACATTGCACAACACCCCGCGCCATATCGTTTTCCGTGTCGGTTCGTCCGCCATATGGTCCTTACGGATTTCGACCGTCCCGCCCGCAGCTTTCGCGCGCAAACCTTTATAGCCGATATACAGCAGATACAGGCCGCCGACGATTTTGACCGCGGCCAGCAGCGGGGCGGACTGAGCCACCAGCGTGACCAAGCCGAGTACGGAATAAATAATGTGGATACCGAATCCCAACGCAATGCCCAGCGCGGTCAATATTCCGGCAGCCCGCCCCCGGCTCAACGCCTGCTGCGAAACGAGTACAAAATCGGGACCGGGCGACATGCACGCCAAAAAATGTACGCCGGTGATAATCCAAAAGCCATGCCAAAAAGTCATACTGAAGCCTTTTGTATTAAAGAGGGGGTTGTAGAAAGGCGCATCAGCCTTTAAGAATGAATGAAGATTAACCATCAAGCCTTCACCATGCCGGATTACAGTCCACGCAACCTACTCCCCCAAGCAGGTAATCTTGCCAACCTTTTCTCCGTCCGGTTCGATTTCTGCTACATGATCTCCATATTTATCATCCCAAAAGAAACGCCCGTTTTTCTCATACCAAGGTTCGCCCAGTACATACCAAGCCTTGTCCAAACTGTCACCGGGGCGGATGGTTTCGCATGTCGCTCTACTCTTAAACGCACTCAACATACACGCATCATGTTGACGACAATCGGGATTCATACACCTGCCCTTGTCGTCATTCCAATTGCGATCCATTAATTTACAGGCTATCAAATTATAGTCATAAGCATAAAACCCGTATCCTGTCATCAACAGCGCAGCAATACCTAAGCTTTGTAAACGCGGCGTTAATTTCATATTTACTTCTCGCAAGATAAAAAGGTCGTCTGAAACGCCCTAACCTTCACGATAATCACACACCCAGCGGTCGGTTTTCTCTGAAAGCGTCTCAAGATAGGCGGCAAGGGTGTCGTATTGTGCCGCGGCGCTGTCCAAGCGGTTGATGTCGCGGCGCGTCTGCTCGCCGTCGGGCATTTCGTCGATGTACCAGCCTATGTGTTTGCGGGCGATGCGCACGCCGGCGACTTCGCCATAAAACGCGTGCATGGCGCGGATGTGGTTCAAAATGGTGTCGTTGCATTCTGCCAAGCTCAAGGCAGGCGGCAAAACGCCGTGTTCGGCATAATGTTTCAAATCGCGGAAGAGCCACGGCCTGCCTTGTGCGCCGCGCCCTATCATGATGCCGTCGGCGGCGGTTTGTTTGAGGACGGCGGCGGCTTTTTGCGGCGAAGTGATGTCGCCGTTGACCCAGACGGGGATTTTCAGACGACCTTTGGTCTCGGCAATCAGATCATAAGCCGCTTCGCCTTTGTACATTTGCGTGCGTGTGCGTCCGTGGACGGCAAGGGCGGCGATGCCGCAATCTTCGGCGATGCGGGCGATGGCAGGCAGGTTTTTATGATCGTCATGCCAGCCCAAACGGGTTTTGAGGGTAACGGGAACGTCCACCGCGCGGACGACGGCTTCGAGAATGGCGGCAACCAGCGGCTCGTTTTGCATCAGCGCGCTGCCGGCTTGAACGTTGCAGACTTTTTTGGCGGGACAGCCCATGTTGATGTCGATAACCTGCGCCCCGAGGCTGACGTTGTAACGCGCGGCATCCGCCATCTGCTGCGGATCGCTGCCGGCAATCTGGACGGCAACAATACCGCCTTCATCGGCAAAATCACTGCGGCGCAGGGTCTTTTTGGTATTTCTAAGCGTCGGGTCGCTGGTCAGCATTTCGCACACCGCCCAACCCGCGCCAAAATCTCGGCAAAGTCGGCGGAACGGTTTGTCCGTAATGCCCGCCATCGGGGCGAGTGCAATGGGATTGTCGATAATGTAGCCGCCGATACGCATGGTCAAACCGCCGTATGGAAAGGGCTGCCATTGTACAATTTTTAAGCAGGGTTTCCAATGGGATTTACTTTGACGGATAGGAAAAAAGGTCGTCTGAAAGTTCAGACGACCTTTATTTTCCATTTACCTTGCTATTTTACTAAGTCGGCTATACCTGCCAAAATCAATGCGGTAAAGATAGAGACTGAACTCCCTATCATCAGAGAAAATAAGTTAATCAAACCCGACAACGCGCCCGTAAGAAGCAAAGCCAAAACAATCCATGTTCCATAAGGTTCGATTTGACGAAACTTCATAGACCATTTTGCATTGAGGAAAGAGTCAAGAATGACACCACCATCGAGCGGCAAAATCGGAAGCAGGTTAATGACGATCAAAACTATATTAATTGTCATACCAAACTGGGTCATGATCATTAATGGGTCAACATACGCCTCTGGGACAGCGCCACCTAAAAACGAGAGCATCGCCCAGAAATACACCAGAATCAGATTGGTTACCGGACCGGCAACGGCAATCCATCTCCGCGCGCTGCGCACATTCTTAAAATTGCGGGCATTAATCGGTATGGGGCGTACCCAGCCGTAAACAAACGGTGTTAACGCCAGGCTCAATGCAGGTACGATGATTGTTCCTATCAAATCGATATGCGCCATCGGATTTAATGTCAACCGTCCGAATTGTAATGCGGTGGGATCGCCACAGCGATATGCAACATAACCGCGTGCAATCTCACGCATGACCAAGGAAAGCATCACCGGTGGGATAGCAAGCAGCACATAACTGAAATCAAAGTTTCCAAACATAGTTTTCCTTAAAAAGGTCGTCTGAAAAGCTCAGACGAAATGCACCAAGGGCGCATCGTAGGTAAACACTGTCAAATTTGCAATAAGCAGGCCGCTCGAGAATCTCGGCGGCCTGTCGGCAGATGATTATTCTTCAGTTGCTGAATATTCTTCAGTATTTTCTTCGGAATCAGTTTCTGCCTCTGGGTCATAACCCGATGGCAACAATAATCTAGATATGATAGGTACTGTCAACTCTTTTATGTCGATGACTTTTTCGCTTGCAGGCTTAAACTTGAATACAGGTTTGCCGTAATTGTGGTAAATACTTTTCATAACGATATTCAACGCCTGAGTGTTGCTTTTGCTGTTGACCTGCGTATAAATACGCGTTGCCAACAATCTGCCTTTTCCATTCAGATAGTAGTCATAATAGAGGGGCATGCCGACCATCTTTTCAAAGCCGGAGTGCATTGAGAGGCCTTTCTCTTTTGTACTGTCTATAAACTCGCCAAAGAATTTTTCAACTTTCTCGTAGCCTTCAGCCGTAGAGCCTTCCTCCGGTTTTTTCTTCAGAGCATCAAATTCTTTTTTGAATTCTTTAGCGAAAGCGTTGATAAAGAGCGGGTCATATTCGTCTTTATGGGTGTAATGGATGCGGTATTTTGCTTTGTTTTGCTTACCAAATTCATCCATATTTTCAAGGCGGTATGCTTCAGCAGGAGCGGCTTTGCTGGCTTCAATATAGGCTTTGAATACCGCCTTTGCGGCATGACGCAAAGGAATGCCTTTGACCATCTCTTCATCTTTAAGCTGGATGCTGATAGGTTGCTCTTCAGCCAAACGCTTACGGATCTCTTCGCTCGTAAAGATGCTCATAATCATCGAACTGAGCAAAGGCTGGTCAATAGTCAGACTGAGATTTTCACCATCAATCAGCATGGGAGATTGGATATTCAATTGCTCATTGCGATGGTTAACTGTAATAGCGGGAATCCATTCGGCTTTTTTGGCAGGCAGGTCAATGGCTATATGCGATTTCAAACGCACACCTTCCAAATAACGTCCGACAACCGGATATTCTTGCCACTTATCGATCATTTCAGGGAACCATTTATCATTATCGGTGTCCAGCAAGGCTTCTTTCAGCTTGGTCTGATCTTCTTCCGAAAGCTCGATTCCGTCTTCGTTCAATTCTTTGACTTGTTTGTCAAGTTCGGCTTGATCCTTCTTTGTTTCTTCCAAACGGGCTTTTTTCTCGCCTTCCGGCGCTACCCCTGCTTCGGCAGTAGAAGTATGAAACTTCACTTCGCTATCAATGTTATAGCTGTAATCATCCGTATAGACGCGATCAAGGGAAATTGCCATCATTTCATGGGCAGATTTGTTTTCAAGGCTGCTGCATGCGCTCAAACCAAATGCCGCCGCCAATACTAGACAAAACGTCTTTTTCATTTACTGTTCCTTAAAAAAACAATCCAATGGGAATGTAAATGACTTTTAACACAAATAATTTAATGTGACAACATCATTGTATTGTTCGGTTTCTAAAAACGCTGAAAGGTCGTCTGAAACGGCAATTTACCGTTTCAGACGACCTTTTAAATACCATTACAAAATGCCGTTATGATAAGTCTGATCATCAATCATGGTCGGATATTTCGGGTGGTTGGCATAAACAGTATCGTGGATTGCTTCAACTTTGTTATGCACATGACCCAATACATCAGAAAGCGCGATGTCCTTACCGGTTGTATTCACATCTTTCAATTGGTCGCCATTATGGGTATTGCTGCCGGCAAAGGTATCGACATCTGCCTCATGCTTCAACCAAGTCGCATACAGTTTGCCTTTGATGTCGGTATGCAGGGTATTGTTGGCAACATTCAACGTGGCTTTTCCTACGCCGTCACCGGTACTGTTGACATCCACAATGGCATCGTTCAGTTTGCCGTGGAGGGACAACGTATTGTTGGTCACGTTGTACTCTTTGGCATTGGTACGCATATAGGCGAATTCACGATAACCGGCCGACTCTTCGCGAACGGTAATATTGTTGTTGTTTAACGTTATCGAACCATGCAGGGGGACATCCGAGCGGTGTTCTTCAAAATAGAACGGCACGGCTCCCGGTGCAATTTTTCCGATATTGGCAGTATTGTCGCTGATATTGATGGTGCCCGTACCGATACCGTCGTGTTTGCTGACATGATCATATGTGTTGTTAATCACTGCCATCAGGTATTTGGTGGACTCACCGTCGATTTTGTTGTCGGTAATATTCAGCGTGTAATCCATTTTATTTTCATGGTTACGGAATTCGATGCCATAAGTTTGGATGTGGTTTTGGTACACTGCCAAATTTTTAATGGTATTGCCACTGATGTCGTAATAACCTTTATCCGCCGTATGCAAATCGCGCAATTGGGTATTGGTTTGCACTTGGATGCCGGAATACATGTGGTAATACCTACCTAAATCATCATCCATATAAAGACGGAAATTCGGGTCTTGCGTAATAACGTTGTCTTTAATTTTCACGTTATCCATGGAAAATTGGCGGTTGTAGGCAGCGATACCATACAGACGGTCGCCATTTAAGACATTGTTTTCGATAACAATACCGGTACCATCATGCACATCCAAACCTTTACGGTAGTTATGGTCGGTCGTATTGTTGCGGAAAGTAATGCCGTAGTTGTAGCTGCCTGCCATGGCAGTCATGCCATAACCTGTACCGCCATCAGCCTCGTGACCGTTCCACTCCAATCTATTGCCTTCGCCGACAAAGTTCTTTTGATATCCGACCATCGCGCCGGCAACACGGTTGTGGTGCAGATAGGAGTCGACAATACGGTTGTTCTCACCCAGAGGCAGATGGTCATATTGTTCGTTGATCTCACCGCTTTGGACGCGTGCTTTGTAAGTTTGGCTCTTACCTGCTTCCCGAACCAATGCATCAGTCGATGTAAACATCACACCGGCACGGTTGACTCCGGATACTTCGACTTTGCTGATTAAAGTATAGTCGGCATCGTTGACCAAAATGCCGCTGACTTTTCCGAAGTAGCTCAAGCCCTTCCGGTAAAAGTCCGGATTGGTATATTTAACAGAAAGATTCGCAATCGTTTTATGGCTTTGTCCATCCACCAAAATACCGGCAAATGCGCGAATATCATCGTGATTGGTATTGGGGTTGAACACGCCGACCTGTGCTTTATCAAAGGTGATCAGCGTTTTACCCATGCCCGAACCAAAAATACCTTTGACCCCTGAATTATTGCCATTGATGACAATTTGATCGGAAATATAGTAAGTACCGTCCATGAACAGCATGGCTTTTTCTTTGTGTGCCGCAGTCAATGCCGCTTTGATGGCTGCCAAGCTGTCTTTTTTCCCGGTCGGATCTGCGCCAAAATCATTAACGTCGATGTATCTGCCAAATTCTTTTGATTGATGAACGGTGTAGTTGGAAATCTCCTCTTCTTTTACTTCATCTTGATGATTGGCTTGATGTTCGGCCTGTCTGGCAGTATGGGCTTCATTGGATTTTGAAGTATTGTGTTGAACCGTTTCTTTGTTGTCACCAGCCTGATTGTCTTCATGTTTGTGGGCAACCGTTACCGCTGGTGCTGAATGCGCCGCTTTACCGTTGGTTTGATGATGGTGTGCAACATCATTTTCAGTATGTTGCGCTTTCTCGGCAGCCTGTTTTTCAGCCAGGATTGCTTTGGTTTTAGCGGCAATTTCCGCTTGTTTGGCTGCATGTGCGGCTTTTGATTTTTCTAACGCTTCAGCCTGCCTTGCAGCCGATGCTGCTTTGGCTTTTTCCAAAGCTTCGGCTTGACGTACTGCAGCAGCGGCTTTTGCCTTTTCCATAGCTTCTGCATGTCTTGCAGCGGCGGCGGCAACAGCGGCCTGTCTAGCAGCTTGGTATTTTGCCATGACCTGCTCTTTGGCTGCTTGAGCTTCTGCCTGTTTGCGTGCAACAACATCAGCACGGAGAACCTGAGACATGATGGCCATTTCTTTGCTGGTTAATTTACTGCGGTCGGCAACCGGCGCCGGTTTGGTATTTTTTGAAGTATTGACTGCGGCAGTATCGGCAGAGGGCGTATGTTGCAGACCAAAAATTTTATCCTGTCCCCTCAATTGTTTAGGGAGGGCTGCTGTCAGATTCAGACCGCCAAAAGAATGGTCGTAAATCAATTTGTTCAATGCAGAAGGAGCATGGCCGGCATGATCTTGGCTTGCGGCTACTGCATGATTAGATTGAGAAGTTTGACTTTTAGTGTGAACTCTTGTTTGTCCGAGATTGAAGAAAGAGTACGTGGTTTTAGTTGACATAATATATTTTCCCTAGTTTAAAAGCCGCAGACTTGCGTCTGAGGCAACGAAAGCAATGCTTTCCTACCCTTTTTCAGCAATTTTTATATGTCGTTTGAATGATTTGAAATCATTTCCATCGTCATTTAAATAGCTGTAACGATTATTACTCATTCTAAAACCTCAAAACCTGACGCTCTTTTTTTAATCCTTCCGCCTTTTAAACATAAAACCGCACTTAAATATCCCTATAACATTCAGACGACTTTTCATGATCTTGTAAAAGTCATTCCAAAGTTCTCACTTTGGAACAGTCATCTTGTAATGTCACATTAATATATTAAACACTGCTTTACATTAAAAAACGAAAACCTAAGTCTATCAGAGTTCTAGAGTATCTATTTAGTTCACTGCGATGTCGATTTAAGTCCCTTTTTTCGACATTTTTCAGCAACTAAATATACCAAACGAGTAATGAAATGATTCTAGCATATTGAATCGGTATAATTACATTTTCATAACTTAGCAAATATTAAAATTTTTTAATTATTTGAAAAATAGAAAAATTTTTTTATTTTTTAGTTCAAATAGTGACTGTTTTTCACAACAACACACAAAACATCGGGATATTTTTTTACAAATGGCACGACAAAATCTGTTTACAAAATAAAAAGGTCGTCTGAAAAGAAATTTTCTTTCAGACGACCTTTGGATCTGTTCTATTAATACGAAATCAAATCAGCACACTTCAACCAACCAGCCATGTTTGTCTTCCGCCAAACCGTATTGGATGTCGGTTAAGGCCTTACGCAAAGCGTAGCCGCGTTCTTGGCTCTTCACTTCGATTTCTTTGCCGTCGATGACAAAAGAGGTTACGGGCGAGATGACGGCGGCGGTGCCGGTCAGAATCGCTTCCGCGCCCTCTTCGACTGCGGCTTTGAGTTCGTCCACGGTGAAATTGCGTTCGCTGACGGTGTAGCCCAAGTCTTTGGCGACGGTCAGCACAGAATCGCGGGTAACGCCGTGGAGGAATTCGTCGGTCAACGGTTTGGTGATGATTTCGTTGCCTTTAATCAGGATAAAGTTGGACGCGCCGGTTTCCTGTACGTCGCCGTTCGGGCAGAACAGGACTTGATTTGCACCATGTTCGGCTTTTGCCTTCAGTACCCAAGGCATGGCGGAGGCGTAGTTGCCGCCGCATTTGACGCGGCCCATGTGCGGTGCGCAGCGGATGTGTTCGGTTTCAACCAAAATTTTCACGGGCGAACCGGCTTTGAAATAGTCGCCGACCGGAGACGCGAGGATATAGAGCAGCGCGGTTTCGGACGGCGAACCGGCTTTGCCGATAACGGGGTCGGTACCGATGAGCGTCGGACGCAGATACAACGCGGCAGGCGCATCGGGAATTTCGTCGGCGGCGCGTTTGACCAATTCGATCAGAGCATTCAGATAGGCTTCGGTTTCGGGGCGCGGCAGGTGCAAAATATCTGCGCTTTGCTGCATACGGGCGATGTTTACCGTCGGGCGGAACAAGACGATTTTGCCGTTTGCCTGACGGAAGGCTTTTAAACCTTCAAAGCATTCGCTGCCGTAATGCAGGGCGTGCGCGCCGGGCGCGAGGGTGAGGTCTGAGGAAGTTTGCCATTCGGTCGGCTGCCATTTGCCGTCCTTGTGGGCGATAACGGGCATTTGGGCGTGGAAGACGCTGCCGAATACGGCGGGTACGGGTCTGCTCATGGTGATTGCCTTTCTTATTCTGTTTGGTTCTGTTTAGATATTAAAAGTTGAAAGATACGCCTGTACGGATGGTTTTGACAAGTCCGAATACTTGTTTCGCAAACAGCTTTCGCCCAAGCCCTTGCCTGATAAAGAAATACGGAAAACCATCCATTCCGATACGCATACGAATTGTCAGCAATCATGCCTACTGTTTACTACATATATATAATGAAGACCGAGGTCGTCTGAAAACTGCCGCACATCCTATCCGAAACAATCCAAATCGTTTAAACTAAGCCGCATCTGCGGCAATCGGATTCGGAAACGGAGTCCACATTGACCGCCCTACTGAATTTTCAGACGACCTTTTCAAAACTTTCCGACAGGCATACCGCCGGAGACACCCATGAAACTGATTTACACCATTATCAAAGTCATCATTTTATTATTGTTTTTACTGCTCGCCGTCATCAATACCGACAGCGTCGACTTCCACTACCTGCCCGGTCAGAAAGCCGATTTACCGCTGATTGTCGTCCTCTTCGGCGCGTTTGTCATCGGCATCGTGTTCGGCATGTTTGCCCTGTTCGGCAGACTTTTGGCGCTGCGCAGCGAAAACAACCGCCTGCGTGCCGAAGTTAAAAAACACGCGCATTTGAGCGAAAAAGACCTTGCCGCACCCGTACCGCAGCAACCCGCACCGCAGACGACTGCCTCTGCCAAACAACCCGTACAAACGCCCAAGCCTTAAAAAAGGAATCACATGGACAACGAATTGTGGGTCATCCTCCTGCCCATTACCCTTTTGCCCGTCTTTTTCGCCATGGGCTGGTTTGCCGCCCGCATTGACATGAAAACCGTGTTGAAACAGGCGAAAAGCGTGCCTGCCGGCTTTTACAAAAGTCTGGACGCATTGGTTGACCGCAACAGCGGCCGTGCTGCCCGCGAACTGGCGGAAGTCATCGACCAGCAGCCGCAGTCTTACGACCTCAACCTGACTTTGGGCAAACTCTACCGCCAACGCGGCGAAAACGACAAAGCCATCAATATGCACCAAGCCCTGCTCGACTCGCCCGATACCGTCAACGAAAAACGCGCGCGGGTGTTGTTCGAACTCGCGCAAAACTACCAAAGCGCAGGCTTGGTTGACCGTGCCGAACAAATCTTCATCGGCTTGCAGGAAGGCAACATGGCGCGCGAAGCCCGTCAGCACCTGCTCAGCATCTACCAGCAAGACCGCGACTGGGAAAAAGCCATCGAAACCGCGCAGCTCCTCAGCCACGACGAGCAAACCTACCAATTTGAAATTGCACAGTTTTATTGCGAACTTGCCCAAACCGCGCTGTTCAAATCCAATCTTGACGCCGCCCGTTACAACGTCCAAAAAGCCTTGGACGCCAACAAAAAATGCGCCCGCGCCAACATGATTTTGGGCGACATCGAAACCAAACAGGGCAATTTCCCTGCCGCTGTCGAGGCATACGGCGCCATCGAACAGCAAAACCATGCCTACCTGAGCATGGTCGGCGAAAAACTCTACGAAGCCTACGCCGCCCAAGGCAAACAGGAAGAAGGGCTGAACCGGCTCATCGGCTACATGCAGACCTTTCCCGATTTAGACCTCATCAACGTCATTTACGAAAAAGCCCTGCTGCTCAAAGGCGAAAGCGAAGCCGCCCAACTTGCCATCGACCTCGTGCGTCAAAAACCCGACCTCAACGGCGTATACCGCCTGCTCGGTTTGAAAATCAGCGACATGAATCCCGCGTGGAAAGCCGACGCCGACATGATGCGTTCCGTCATCGGCCGCCAACTCCAACGCAGCGTCATGTACCGCTGCCGCAACTGCCACTTCAAATCCCAAGTCTTCTTCTGGCACTGCCCTGCCTGCAACAAATGGGAAACCTTCACGCCCAATAAAATCGAAGTGTGAAGCAAACCAACAAAAAAGGTCGTCTGAAAAAAGTTTCAGACGACCTTTTATCTATTCCCTACCCTACACCGCCACGGCGGCCTTGATGTGCGGATGCGGGTCGTAACCTTCCAACTCGAAATCTTCAAACTTAAATGCAAACAAGTCTTTGACTTCCGGATTGATTTTCATCACCGGCAGCGTGCGGGTGTCGCGACTCAATTGCAGTTTTGCCTGTTCGAAATGGTTGCTGTACAGATGCGCATCGCCCAAAGTATGGATAAATTCGCCCGCCTCCAACCCGCAGACTTGGGCAATCATCATGGTCAACAGCGCGTAACTGGCGATGTTGAACGGCACACCGAGGAAAATGTCCGCGCTGCGTTGGTAAAGCTGGCAGGACAATTTGCCGTTGGCAACGTAAAACTGAAACAGCGCATGGCAGGGCGGCAATGCCATTTCATCCACCAGCGCGGGATTCCATGCCGATACAATCAGGCGGCGGGAATCGGGGTTTTTCTTGATTTGCTCCACGACGTTGGCAATTTGGTCGATATGGCGGCCGTCGGGTGCAGGCCAACTGCGCCATTGGTAGCCGTACACAGGCCCCAAGTCGCCATTTTCGTCCGCCCATTCGTCCCAAATGGAAACATTATTATCTTTCAAATATTTGATGTTGGTATCGCCTTTGAGAAACCAAAGCAGCTCATGGATAATCGAGCGTAAGTGCAGCTTTTTGGTGGTCAGCAGCGGAAAGCCTTGACTCAAATCGAAGCGCATTTGATAGCCGAACACCGAACGAGTGCCTGTACCGGTACGGTCGGATTTATCGGTACCGTTTTCGAGAACGTGACGCATTAAATCGAGGTAGGCTTTCATTGGTGTCCTTTAAGAGTGTGTGTTGTTGGAGATGATTTGGGGCGTATTGTATAGCAATTTGTCGATTAACAGCATAATCAAGGTCGTCTGAAAACTGGAAACGGGGTTCAGACGACCTTTGCATTATCCGTTATGGATTGTCCTGAAACACGTTTTTCTATCTGAAACAAAATTCGTTTTTTAAGGTGTTATTTTCTTTCCTAATCCTGTTTTCCAAGGGTAATTTTCGTAAAATTGTTGACAATATTGACCGTTTTTACATGAAAATTTGCACTGAATCGAATTTTTTACACTCTCTCGTTTCAAATTTCTAGTTAAATTACTTAGAATATATAACCAATTTATTTTAAAATTATGGAATTTTCAAAAATATTTCTGTATTTTATTGGCTATATATATCAAACAATAAAATTCTCAAAAAAATAATGTCAACAATTTTCATCAAAACCGCTTGGCAGGCAAAAAAATTAGGTTTATATTGCTTTCCACAAATTCATCATCCTTTCCAATCTAATCCACAGGGAGCATAAAATGACCGATTTGAACGCCTTGTTTGCCAACCTCAAACAACGTAACCCCAATCAAGAGCCGTTTCACCAAGCGGTTGAAGAAGTATTCATGAGCTTGGGCCCGTTTTTGGCAAAAAACCCGAAATACACCCAACAAAACCTGCTTGAACGCATCGTCGAACCTGAGCGCGTCATTATGTTCCGCGTCACTTGGGTGGACGACAAAGGACAAGTCCAAGTCAACCGCGGCTACCGCATTCAAATGAGCTCCGCCATCGGCCCTTACAAAGGCGGCTTGCGCTTCCACCCGACCGTCGATTTGGGCGTATTGAAATTCCTCGCCTTTGAACAAGTATTCAAAAACTCCTTGACCACCCTGCCTATGGGCGGCGGCAAAGGCGGTTCCGACTTCGACCCCAAAGGCAAATCCGACGCCGAAGTGATGCGTTTCTGCCAAGCCTTTATGAACGAACTCTACCGCCACATCGGCCCGAACACCGACGTACCTGCGGGCGACATCGGCGTAGGCGGCCGCGAAATTGGCTTCCTCTTCGGACAATACAAAAAAATCCGCAACGAATTTGCCTCCGTCCTGACCGGCAAAGGCCTCGAATGGGGCGGCAGCCTTATCCGTCCGGAAGCGACCGGCTACGGTACCGTGTACTTCGCCCAATCCATGCTGCAAACGCGCGGCGATTCGATTGAAGGCAAACGCGTGTTGATTTCCGGCTCCGGCAACGTCGCACAATACGCCGCCGAAAAAGCCATCCAGCTGGGTGCGAAAGTGCTGACCGTTTCCGACTCCAACGGCTTCGTCCTCTTCCCCGACAGCGGCATGACCGAAGACCAACTCGCCGCGCTTATCGAGCTGAAAGAAGTCCGCCGCGAACGTGTTTCCACCTATGCCAAAGAACAAGGTTTGAAATACTTTGAAAACCAAAAACCGTGGGGCGTTGCCGCCGAAGTCGCCCTGCCCTGCGCGACCCAAAACGAATTGGATGAAGAAGCCGCCAAAACCCTGCTGGCAAACGGCTGCTACGTCGTTGCCGAAGGTGCGAACATGCCTTCTACTTTGGGCGCGGTCGATCAGTTCGTCAAAGCGGGCATCCTGTATGCACCGGGCAAAGCCTCCAACGCCGGCGGCGTGGCAACTTCAGGCTTGGAAATGAGCCAAAACGCCGTCCGTCTGGCCTGGAGCCGCGAAGAAGTCGACCAACGCTTGTTCGACATCATGCAAAGCATCCACGAATCCTGCCTGAAATACGGCACTGAAAACGGCAAAACCAACTACGTCAACGGCGCGAACATCGCCGGTTTCGTCAAAGTCGCCGATGCGATGCTGGCGCAAGGCATTGTGTAAGTCTCATTGTCCTGACTTTAGGCTGTGGAAAGGTCGTCTGAAAACCTTAATTCAAGGTTTTCAGACGACCTTTTTTAATGTTCGGAACTGCTTATAGCGGATTCAAAGGCAGGCACACAATAAAGCGCACCTTAGTGTGATTTCAAACCTGCCTCGTTTTTTATAGTGGATTAAATTTAAATCAGGACAAGGTGAGGCAACGCCGTACTGGTTTAAAGTTAATCCACTATAAACGGACAAAAGGTCGTCTGAAAAAGCCCAATTCAGCTTTTCAGACGACCTTCTTTCATACTTTCTAAATCAAACGCCCTTAAAACGCTTCGCCGACTTTCACGCCGCCGGCGGTGTCTTTAGGCGTGGCAAGTTGCGCGGTCATGGCTTGGGCGGCTTGGAAATCAGGCGTTTGCATCACGGCTTGGGCAGCTTCCTTGCCCAATGTGTTCGCCATGTATTGCCAGCGGTTTGCCAAATCGGGATTGGCGGGGATTTGGAAGCCGTCGCGCAGTTCGTCCACGAGGTCGGGACGGTTGCAGACGAGGACAATGTCGCAGCCTGCCGTAAAGGAGGCGTTTGCGCGTTCTTTGATGCCGCCCGCTGCGCCCGCGCCTTCCATCGTGAGGTCGTCTGAAAAGATAACGCCTTTAAATCCGATGTCTTGGCGCAGGATTTGTTTGAGCCATTTTTCGGAGAAACCGGCGGGCTTGCTGTCAATTTGCGGGTAAACGACGTGGGCGGGCATGACCGCCGCCATGCCTGCATCGCTTAAGGCACGGAACGGAATCATATCGGCGGCTTCGAGTTCGGCAAGGCTGCGCGTGTCTTCGGGTTGAACCAAATGGCTGTCGCCTTCGACGAATCCGTGTCCGGGGAAATGTTTGCCGCAGGATTTCATGCCGCCCCGGTTCAGACCTTTTTGCAGGGCAAGGGCGAGCTGGGTTACGGTGTCGGCGTTGCGGTGGAAACTGCGGTTGCCGATGACGGGGCATGCCCCCCAATCGAGGTCGAGGACGGGCGTAAAGGAGAGGTCTATGCCGCAGGCGGTCAGTTCCGTCGCCAATACCCAGCCGACCTGCTCGGCTTTTTCTTTGGCGGCGGCTTCGCCTTCGATGTCCCAAATCTGCCCTAAGGTGTTCATGGCTGGCAGTCGGGTGAAGCCTTCGATGAAGCGTTGCACCCTGCCGCCTTCGTGATCGACGGCGATGATGAGTTTGGGCGTGCGCAGTGCTTTGATTTCTTGAACCAGGGCTTTGAGCTGCCCGACGTTTTGGAAGTTGCGGCGGAACAAGATGACACCGCCGATAGACGGGTCGAGCAGGCGTTGTTTTTCTTCTTCGGTCAGACAGTAGGCAGCGACGTCTGCCATGACGGGACCGCGCGGGATGGAATGGGGAGCGTTCATTTTTGGGTTCCTTAAAATGTTTCAGACGACCTTAAAGTATCGAAGGTCGTCTGAAAACGGGAAAACACATTAGGCAGCTTTGCCTTTTTTGTCTTTCAGTATGAAGATGAGGGCGGTCATGACGACGCCAGTGGCGAAAAAGCCCAGCCAAGCCGATTGCGTCATACCCAACACGAGGTAGCCTGCCGCTGCCGCGCCTGCGACGGTCAGGGCGTAAGGCAGTTGCGATGTAACGTGGTCGATGTGGTTGCAATGCGCACCGGTGGAAGACAGGATGGTGGTGTCGGAAATGGGCGAACAGTGGTCGCCGCACACCGCGCCAGCCATCACGGCGGACATACACGGGATAACCAACGATGCATCGACTTTAACCGCCATCGCGGCGGCAATCGGCAGCATAATGCCGAACGTGCCCCAGCTTGTACCTGTGGCAAACGCCATCACGCTGGCAAGCAGGAAGAGGATGACGGGCAGGAAGCCGGGATGGATGTTGTCTGCAACCAGCGTGGAGAGGTAGTCGCCGGTGTGCATTTCGCTGACGACGGTGCTGATGAGCCAGGCAAGAATCAGGATGGTAATCGCGCCGAACATCGAAGATATGCCCTGACGGACGGCTTTGGGATAGTCGGCGGCCTTGATGGTACCGAGCGTGCAGAGAACGACGGCGAGTACGCCGCAAGTACCGCCGAACACCAGCGAGGTATTTACATCGGTATTTTCAAACGCGCCCAAAATGCTGAAGGTTTCGCTTGCCTGCGCGCCTGTGTAAATCATGGCGGAAACGGTGGATGCGATCAACACCAAAACAGGGATAATCAGCGCGTAAACCCTGCCTTTAGGGCCGTCCGAGCCGGCGGATTCGTCATGGGTTTCCTGCAATGCCGCTTTTTCAAGGCGCGCCATCGAGCCGATGTCGAAAGAAAACCATGCGACGACAAACACCATGATCAGCGCGAACAGGGCGTAATAATTCATCAGGCTCATGGCAACGAACACACCCATCGGCGTGTATCCGGTGATGTGGTAGGTAACGAGCAGACCTGCCAGCGTGGCGATAATCGATGCGCCCCAGCTTGAAACCGGCATCAGTACGCACATCGGCGCAGCGGTGGAATCAAGGATATACGCGAGTTTGGCGCGGGAAACTTTGAATTTGTCGGTAACGGGGCGGGCAATCGCACCGACGGCGAGACTGTGGAAATAGTCGTCGATAAAGGTAACGAATACGAGGCAGGCAGTCAGCATTTTTGCGCCGCGCCGCCCTTTGATGTGTTGCTTCGCCCAATCGGCAAACGCCTGATTGCTGCCCGAAAAGGTTAAAAGAGAAGTGAAAATACCGAGCAACAATAAGAAAATCAGGATTTTAGGTTTTCCCAGCGACCAATCGCCGTCTGCCCAAGCCAGTCCGACCACCATGTCTTTCAGGTGTGTCAGTCCGTCAATCGGGCTGCCGCCGACCAAAAAGGCAACGCCGACCAAGATACCGATGCCCAAAGACAGCAGCACGCGGCGGGTGATGACGGCAAGCGCCAATGCCAAAAACGGCGGCACGACGGATAAAAACGAATGTGAATAATCAATCAGGTGCATAATATTTTTATTAATAGGAAGTCAATCGGAGCGGAACGTTTTCAGACGACCTTTGAATGCGATTGTTGACAAAGCCAAAAGAGCAAAACCATCAAAAAACAAACAAATCAATCAGTTGCTAAAATTACAAAATACCCGCCACCTTAGGATGGCGGGTATTCTATCATTGAATGGCGCTTGCGTTGCACCTTATTGCAGGGTCAGGGCGAGGAAAAGCGTATTGCCGTCGCGCTGAACCAGCAGCGGCACATTTTTGCCCGCACCTGCCAACGCGCTGCGGAAGCTTGATTCGTCGTTGACGCTGATTTGGCTGACGGCGAGGATTTCGTCGCCGCGTTTGAGTCCGGCACGTTCCGCCGCGCCGCTGACGCGGGAAACAATCAGGCGGCTTTTGCCTGCACCTTCATCGACGCGCAGGGTCAGTCCCGTATTATCGACGGTAAAGCCGTCTGCCGGATTTGCCTGCTGCGGCTGCTCGGTAGCGCGTGAAGACGTTTCGTTCTGCTCCGCCATGCTGCCGAGTTTGACTTTCACATTGATTTTCTCGCCTTTGCGCCATACTTCCAGCGAAACCTCCTTACCCGGCAGCATCGAGCCGACCATGACCGGCAAATCGCTGGACACGCGCACTTCTTCGCCATTAACGCTGCGAACGATGTCGCCCACTTGCAATCCTGCCTGCATGGCAGGGCTGTTCGGCATCACTTTGGCAATCAACGCGCCGCTGGCTTTGTCCAAGCCGAACGATTTCGCCAGATCGTAAGACACTTCCTGAATAATCACGCCCAACTGACCGCGCTGAACCTTACCGCTGGTTTTCAACTGCTCGGCAACATTCATCGCCACATCAATCGGAATCGCGAAGGAAATGCCCATAAATCCGCCGCTTCGGCTGTAAATTTGGGAGTTGATGCCGACTACCTGACCTTTCAGGTTAAACAGCGGACCGCCGGAGTTACCCGGATTGATGGCAACGTCGGTTTGGATGAAAGGCGTGTAGCTTTCGTTCGGCAGGCTGCGTCCTTTGGCGGACACGATGCCCGAAGTAACGCTGTTGTCAAAGCCGAACGGCGCACCGATGGCGGCAACCCATTCGCCCGGTTTCAAATCTTTCGGATTGCCGATTTTGACGACGGGCAATTCTTCCGAAGCGTCAATCTTCAGCAGCGCGACATCGGATTGCGTATCCGATCCGATCAGCTTGGCGGTGTATTCGCGTTTGTCGTTGAGCAGGACTTTGATATTGCCCATGCCGGCGACGACGTGGGTATTGGTCAGGATATAGCCGTCTTTACTGATGATGAAGCCGGAGCCGAAGTTCAAATCCTCGTCGGCAGAATGGTCTTCCGGCATATCGGGCATATTCGGGACAAGGCGTTTGAAAAACTCGTAAAACGGGTCGTTGTCAGGGAACTGGCTCAAATCCATGCCCTGCTCTTCAGACTGCCCGCTGCCTGCGGCACGCCCTGCGGGAGACGCTTGGATATTGACCACCGCCTGACCTTCGTTTTGCACCAATTGTGCGAAATCGGGCAGCAGCATACCGACGCTGCCGTCGTCTTTGGAAGGTTCGATTCTTTGTACGAATTCTTCGCTTTTACTGTCGCCGCCGAAGAAGCTGCTGATTTTGTCACAGCCGCCCAAGGCCAGCGCAGAAGCCGTTACCAAAGCAAAGTATCTGTATTTGTTCATTTTTTCGCGCACCGCGTTTCCTTTTCCGAATAACGGATTGTGTTCTTGCATCTTAAAAACAGGGGGGTCGTCTGAAACTTTTATCGTTTTCCAACCCGATAAGGTCGAATTTTACCTTTTGCCCATATTTTTTCAAGCATTTCATTTTAAATAAAAAAATGCCGTCAGAAATTTTAACCTGATAGAAAGGTTGTTTTGTTGATTGTTTACAATTTATCAATGTTTACATCAACTTCGCACCATACTCGCACAAATCATTAATGATGCATTTCCCGCATTGCGGCTTCTGCGCCTTGCAGGTGTAGCGCCCGTGCAAAATCAGCCAATGGTGCGCATCCATCAAAAACTCTTTCGGCACAAAGCGCATCAGCTTGTCTTCCACCTCGCGCACATCCTTGCCCGGCGCGATTTTGGTGCGGTTGGACACCCTGAAGATGTGCGTATCGACCGCCATGACGGGATGGCCGAACGCCGTGTTCAACACCACGTTTGCCGTCTTGCGCCCCACGCCCGGCAACGATTCTAAAGCCTCGCGGTCTTCCGGCACTTCGCCGTTGTATTTTTCCAGCAGGATACGGCAAGTCTGCATGATGTGTTTGGACTTGGTTTTGTAAAGCCCGATGGTTTTCGTGTATTCCATCACCCCGTCCAAACCCAAATCCAGCATCGCCTGCGGCGTATTGGCAACCGGAAACAGCTTTGCCGTCGCCTTGTTCACGCCCACATCGGTCGCCTGCGCCGACAGCAAAACGGCGATCAAAAGCTCGAAGGGGGAATTGAAATGAAGCTCGGTGGTCGGATGGGGATTGGCAGCGCGGAAACGCTCGAAAATTTCTTGGCGGATCTGTTTGTTCATGGGGGTACGGGTAGGATTGGTGTGTGTCTTTATCGTTTGCCCGATTATAACGCAAAAGGTCGTCTGAAAACCGATGCCGAAGGTTTTCAGACGACCTTTCTATCCCGCCGCTTTACGCGGTTTCTTTCTTGCTCAACGTCAAACCTGTCCAACCGAACAGCAGCGTCAAAATCAGGCTCAAATAGCAGAAGAAGGCATAAGGCAGGTATTCCCAAACGGGTACGCCGAGGGCGTGGCTGATGAACACGCCGCACACGCTCCACGGCACAAGCGGATTGATGACCGTACCCGCGTCTTCCAGCGTGCGCGAAAGGTTGCGCGAATGCAGTCCGAGCTTGTCGTACACGGGTTTGAAGGTTTCGCCGGAAAGCAAAATACTCAAATATTGTTCGCCGATGAGGAAATTGACGCCGACCGACGTGGCTGCAACGCTGAATGTAGCGCGTCCGGCGGTAGTCAGGAACGCGCGGATGGCGTCCAGCAGCGACGGAATCACGCCGAGCGTAAACAATAATCCGCCCAAACTCATGCCGAGAATCACGATGGTTTGCGTGAAGAACATGCTTTCCAAACCGCCGCGCGAAATAAGTTTGGCGATGTCTTGGAACGCTTCGCCTTCCAGCTTGTAGCCGCCGTAAAACCATGCACCGAGCTGGTTCAAGTCGGGCGTGCTGTGGAAATAAGTTACCGCAAGCGCGGCGAGGATGGTGAAGAGCATGGCGACGACGGCGTTGATGCGCAACAACGCCAACACAACCAACAGCGCAAACGGAATCAGCGAATAGCCGTGTACCAAGCCCGTCGCTTCAAGCTGGCTGCGGAAGGATTCGACGCTGTTCAAATCGTGGGCGGCAACATTGGGCAAGAGCCACAGCATCAATGCCGCGCTGATGAGCCACGCAGGAATGGTGGTGTACATCATGTTTTTGATGTGTTCGAACAAATCAATGCCGACGATGGAGGCGGAAATGCCCGTGGTATCGGAGAGCGGGGACATTTTGTCGCCGAAGAACGCACCGGAAACAATCGCGCCCGCCGTCATCGCCAAATCGGCATGAAACGCCGCCGCCATACCCATAAAGGCAACGCCGACAGTGGCGCAAGTGGTCAAACTGCTGCCGATGGACACGCCGATGACGGAACAGAGCGCAAAGGCGGAGAAATAGAAATAAGTGGGGGAAATCAGCCCGAAACCGTAATACATCAGCGTCGGAATCGCGCCGCTCATCATCAGCGCGCTGACCATCAGCCCGATGAAGAAAAACAGGTAAATCGCGCCCATGCCCTGCCCCACCGCGCCGACCATGCCTTTTTGCATATCGTTATATTTCAACCCGCGCGCGAGACCGTAGAGGATGAGGACGGTAATGGCGGCAATGATGGACATATGGGGCAGCCAGCCCAGCGAAATGATGGTATAACCCATCGCTCCGATTAACGCCGCAACGACGGCAAGCGCCTCTTTGCGCGGCATATCGAGCAGTGATTTGAATGCAAACATATTGCTTTGCCTGTTTTGTATGTATTTAACGAAGTTTAGCACACGGGGTCGTCTGAAAAACCGCTTTTCAGACGACCCCGTGATTTTTTATGAATGTAATAACGGATTTTAGTTGATGCGATATGGTTTTAAATTTAATTTTTTGAAATAAAATATCCTTATTTTCAAAATAAAGCCGTATTATTTCTTTTTATCATGATTAAACTGCCCTTCGCGCAAAAATGTTGCGGTCTGCTCGGCGGTAATGTGTTTAAACAGCATACCGCTGTGGCTGACGGGCAAGATAACGTGGTCGCGCATATTCGGACAGCGGGTTTCGCTGACCAAAACCGTACCGTCGTGTTCGCCGTGCAAACCCAATACGCGCCCCAGTCCGAGCGGCTTGTTGCCGGCGATGCTGCCCAGCTCGATATGTTCGGGCAAATCGGGCGTGCCGCCGTCGAGCGCATCGCGATAAGCGCCGCCGAGTACGGGGGTTTTTAACCCGAGCCGGAACACCCTTTGCGCCGCCCTGCTGCCTTGGTGGGGCGTACCGAAGGTAACGATGCGCCCGGTGATTTTTTCGGGATGGGCGGCGGCAAAGTGGCGCAACACCAGCCCGCCCAGACTGTGTCCGGCAAAATGCAGAGGCTCGCCCGTATCGTGTTTTTCAACAAATTCCGCCAACGCCTGCGTGTGCTGCTGCATGGTGTGCCAGACGCTGTAATAACCGAACAGGGCAACGTCAAAGCCTTGCTTTTCCAGCATATCCGCTAAAGGTTTCATCACCCAAGAGTGCATGTGCAGTCCGTGTAATAAGATGATTTTCGACATGAGGGCCTCCTGTATTTTTGCCGCTAGCATTATGCCATAAGTCAGTCAGACCGTATTGCGGACGCATTTTGTCTTTTGAAAACGGGTTTAAGCTCCGGTTAAAATCTGTTGCCGTATTTTCAGACGACCTCGGTTTGGGCGGATCAGGTTTACAAGTCCGCCGCAAAGCAAAAAGGTCGTCTGAAAACCTGATTTCCAAGTTTTCAGACGACCTTCCGTTCAAACCATGCTTACTCGTCGGCTTTATAACCTTTGAGGGCAAAGAAGACGATGTAGAGGTAGCACACGGCAGGTGCAACATAAGAAATCATCATACCGAAATCATCGGCGATCTTACCTTGCAAGACGGGAATCAGCGCACCGCCAACGATGGCGGTACAAAGAATACCTGAAGCAGAATTGGTGAATTTACCGAGGTTTTTGGTCGCCAGCGAGAAGATGGTCGGGAACATGATGGAATTGAAAAAGCCGATGGCAATCAACGCCCACATGGCGATATCGGCATTGCCTTTACCAACCATGATGGCAATGACAAGCAAGGCAGTGGCAACTGAGGCATTAAAGGCAAGGTAGCGGTTCGGCGCGACTCGAGCCATCACTGCCGAACCGAGGAAGCGTCCGACCATGGCACCGCCCCAGTATAACGCCAGCATGTCTGCAGCTTTGGCATGATTCAATCCTTTCAGAAAGCCCAAAATATTGACCATGAAAGAGCCGATGGATACTTCCGCACCAACGTAGCAGAAAATGCCGACCACACCGAGAATAAGGTGTTTGTATTGCCACACGCTGCTTTTGCCGTCGTGATTGTGTTCGCTTTCCTCAACGGCAATTTTGCGCGCATCGGGCAGACGGATCATTTTTACGAAAACGGCGAGGAGGATCAAAAATCCCGCCAAACCCAAATAAGGGATTTGGACGGAGGCGATTTGCTCGGCTTTGCTGGCTTTCTGAGCCGCATCGGCAAAAATGAGATATGAACCGATTTTCGGAGCAATCGTCGTACCCAATGAATTGAATGCCTGCACCAAAGTCAATGTCACTGACTCTTTGCCCGGTTTCGCCAGCAGGGTCACATACGGATTACCCGCAACCTGCAACAGGGTGACGCCTGAAGCAAGAATGAAAAGCGCGCCCAAGAAAGTCGGGTAAGATAGGCTTTCTGCGGCGGGATAAAACAACAAGCATCCGACGGCGGTCAGCAAAAAGCCGCCGATGACGCCGTTTTTATAGCCGATTTTACCGACGAGATGACCCATCGGAATCGACATGATGGCATAGGCGGTAAAGAAGCAGAACTGAACCAGCATCGCCTGAACATTGGTCAGCGTGAAAATGTCTTTCAGATGCGGAATCAAGATGTCGTTCATGCAGGTGATGAAACCCATCATGAAGAAGAGCGTGGTCAGGACGACCAGCGCGGGATTATGGTTTTGTTGTGATGGCGTAGACATGATTTGCCTTTCGATTTATTGGAATTGACCGTACAAACAGTTAATATCCGTTAATAACGGGCCGAATCATACTGGCTTTTGCCATTCTTGCAAACACTGGAAATGCGCCGACTACATAGAGTTTCAGCAAGATTCTGTCCGATAACGCATTTTTATAGACAGAATCCGTCTGAATTTTACAATTAACCTACCCGCAAACGACTGAAAATCTTATTTCAGACGACCTTTGACCTGACGCAAACTTATCCGCCATGTCCCTCATTTACGCCTATCTCGGACTTGCCGCCTCCGCCTTTACCTCCGCCACCATCCTGCCCGGCACATCCGAAGCCGCCTTCGCCGCGTTTATCTATAACTATCCCGAACAGGCATACGGCGCGTGGTTGTGCGCCGGACTGGCAAACGGCTTGGGCAGCATGGTTTCCTATTGGATGGGGCGGCTGATTCCGTCCAAGAAAAGGTCGTCTGAAAAGACCCTGCGCCTGCTCCGACGCTGGGGTACCCTGCCCCTTTTGTTTGCCTGGCTGCCCGTCATCGGCGACGCGCTGCCCATTGCCGCAGGCTGGCTCAGGCTCAACCCCTACACCTCCGCACTCATGCTCCTGACCGGAAAAATCCTGCGCTACGGCATCATCCTCGCCGGTATCAAAGGCATGATGTAAACCATTTGCGCAAAACCTGCCGCATTCATTTTCAGACGACCTGAAACAGCGTAAAATCCCAAAGGAAATATCCCGTCCCTTCATTTTTTGCAAAGCGAGAAACCATGTTCTTCAAGCACATCGAAGCCGCCCCCGCAGACCCCATCTTAGGCTTGGGCGAAGCATTCAAAGCCGAAACCCGTCCCGAAAAAGTCAACCTCGGCATCGGCGTTTATAAAGACGCATCCGGCGCGACCCCCATCGTCAAAGCCGTCAAAGAAGCCGAAAAACGCCTGCTCGAGAGCGAAACCACCAAAAACTACCTCACCATCGACGGCGTTGCCGACTACAATGAGCAAACCCAAATCCTCCTCTTTGGCGCAGACCACGAAATCGTCGCCAGCCGCCGCGCCAAAACCGCCCAAAGCCTCGGCGGCACAGGCGCATTGCGTATTGCCGCCGAGTTCGCCAAACGCCAGTTGAACGCACAAACCGTCTGGATTTCCAACCCCACATGGCCCAACCACAACGCCATCTTCAAAGCCGTCGGCATCCAAGACAAGCCCTACCGCTACTACGACGCCGCCAAACACGGCCTAGACTGGGACGGCATGATTGAAGACCTCGGCCAAGCGCAAAAAGGCGACGTCGTCCTGTTGCACGGCTGCTGCCACAACCCCACCGGCATCGACCCCACGCCCGAACAATGGGAAACCCTCGCCAAACTCTCCGCCGAAAAAGGCTGGCTGCCCCTGTTTGACTTCGCCTACCAAGGCTTTGGCAACGGCCTCGAAGAAGACGCATACGGCTTGCGCACTTTCCTGAAATACAACAAAGAATTGCTCATCGCCAGCTCCTATTCCAAAAACTTCGGCATGTATAACGAACGCGTCGGCGCATTCACCTTAGTCGCAGAAGACGAAGCAACCGCCGCCCGCGCCCACAGCCAAGTCAAAACCATCATCCGTACCCTCTACTCCAATCCCGCCTCCCACGGCGCGAACACCATCGCCCTCGTGTTGAAAGACGCGGATTTGAAAGCACAATGGATTGCCGAACTCGACGAAATGCGCGGCCGCATCAAAGCCATGCGCCAAAAATTCGTCGAACTGCTCAAAGCCAAAGGCGCAAATCAAGACTTCGACTTCATCATCGAACAAAACGGCATGTTCTCCTTCAGCGGCCTCACGCCCGAACAAGTCGACCGCCTGAAAAACGAGTTCGCCATCTACGCCGTGCGCTCCGGCCGCATTAACGTCGCCGGCATTACCGATGACAACATCGACTACCTGTGCGAAAGCATCGTGAAAGTGTTGTAATCCGCATCAGGCAATACCAAAAGGTCGTCTGAAAACCCAATATACCGTTTTCAGACGACCTTTCCCCACCGTTTGACACAACAACCCCTTAAAGCATCACATTATGAGACCCACACTAGACGTCATCATCCCCTGCTACAACTCCGCCGCCACCCTTCAAGCGGCTGTCGAGAGCGCCGTTTCCCAACCCGCCGTCGAAAACGTCTGGCTGATTGACGACGCCTCCATCGACGACACACGCCTTATCATGAGCGACCTCGCCGCCATCCATCCGAAAGTCCGTTGCGAATACATGCTCGAAAACGGCGGCGCCGCCAAAGCCCGCAACTGGGGCGCCATGCAAAGCCAAGCCGACTTCATCGCCTTTCTCGACGCCGACGACGTCTATGAAAACAACGTCCTCAATGCCGCCTACCTCGGCTTGGAAGCCTATTCCTACCTCAGCCTGGTCCGCCTCAAATTGCGTCCCGTCGGCTTTCCCGAACACTACCTCAACCACCCGCAATTCCCCACCGCATGGGAACGGCTGCAAATGACCGTCGGCGGCAACACCGTATTCCGCCGCAGCATCTTTCTCGCCTGCGGCGGCTTTCCGCAAGACGAACTCTTCCGAATCTTCGGCGGCGAAGATGCCGCACTCGGCATCGCACTGACCCGCGACAGCGTCGTCGGCTACCTCTTTGAAGAACGCGACCCCGCCGTCAGACACAACTACCGCCCCGGCATCCACGCCGAGCGCCTGCTCGATGCCGAACTTTTCGGCAAAACCGTCCCCGGACTGACCATAGACCACCAAAACGAAGCCGAAGCCGTCACCCGCCGCATCAGCCGCCGCCTGCAAGAAGTCAAAGCACACTCGACCTTCGAAGAAGCCGGCACCATGCCGCTCTACCCCGAGTACGAATAAGCGGGCATCAACGCCAAACCCCGCCCGAACGGTTACATTACATTGCTTGAAGCAAAAAGGTCGTCTGAAATCTTGTTTTCAGACGACCTTTTTGCTGGATTTGATTATTGCAATTGTGGCAGGGAACAGCCTTCGGGCATTAGAACTCTACATTCTGTCGCCCCGCCCGCCCTGCAATTTTGCAATGCTGCTTGCTCGGCGGTTCCCTGCGGACCCGCCCCATCGATTACAACAAACTTGTTATTAATTTTTCCTTCCGCTGCTGCGATACAGCCGTTCCTCACCCATGCAATGGCTTTGCAAGGCGTGTTGCGACTACCTTTCTGGCAATGTTTGACTGCTTCTCTTTGAGCTTCGGCTAAAGAGTTCTGATTCAACGAACCGGCAAGATGCCCTGCTTTTTGACTGTACGCCAAAGCACCAAATTTAGAAGGGACTTTCACGTCGTAGTAGATAATTTTTTTCGAAGGCGGTGTGCCGCGACTGCCTGAAGAACAGTTCGGGTTATAACCATAACCACACAATGCCGAATTGTTTTGCAACGCCCCTCTGGTTGCATCATAGGTAGGATCGGCATTTACATTAAAACTTACCAAGCCCAATGCGATTAAAAACAGTCTTTTCATAAATTTATCCTTTTTCCAGCTCATCTTTAACTTGGCTTAGAAGAGGTCGTCTGAAAATAGTTCTCAGACGACCTTTTAAATAAAATTTGATTATTGCAATTGAGGCAGGGAGCAGCCTTCGGGCATGATGATTTCGCATTCCGTTGCCCCTCTGTTGCTGCATTTTTGTAAAGCCTCCTGTTCGACCGTTCCTTGCGGACCTGCTGCATCGGCTAAAATAAACAGGTTGTTTTTCACTTTTCCTTTTGCAGCCGCGAGGCAGCCGTTTCTTACCCATGTGATTGCCTTACAAGGCGTATTGCGACTGCCTTGCTGGCAACGTTTGACTGCTTCGCGTTGAGCTTCCTCTTTTGAACTGTGATTCAATGAACCCGCAATATGTCCGGCTTTCACACTAACAGCCAAAGCCCCAAATTTAGAAGGTACCAAGACGTCATGGTAAATGATTTTTTTAGGAGGCGGGGTGCTGCGGCTTGGCTGTGGCGGTGCAATATTGTAATGAATCCACTCGCCATTATTGCCCTGAAATCGGCAGATACCTGTGGCAGCATCAAATTGACCCGGACAGCCATTGGCGTAAACATTAAAACTTACTAATCCCAATGCGATTAAAAACAGCTTCTTCATCAATTTGTCCTTTCAAATCATGCCTCACCACGCTGCGCGTTCCCTCATATCTTCCACCGCTTCCACCAACGCCGCCGCCAATGGCGGATCAAACGACGAGTGTCCCGCCTGAATCACGCGCAGTTCGGCTTCGGGGAGCGCCTGCGAAAGTTCCCACGCGCTTTGCATGGGGGTGCATAAGTCGTAACGTCCTTGCACGATGATGGTCGGGATATGGCGGATTTTGTCCGTGTTCGCCAAAATCGCTTTGTCGCCCTTCAGCCAGCCTTCGTTGACGAAATAATGGTTTTCCAAACGGGCAATGGCGAGCGATTGGTAGGCGTCTTCATCGACGTCTTGCGGCTCGAAGCGGATCAGGTAGCTTTCCCAATCCGCCCAGGCTTTGGCGGCTTTCAGACGACCTGCTTCGTCTTCGCCGAACAGCATTTCGTGATACGCCGCAATCAGGCTGCCGCGTTTTTCTTCGGCGACGGGCGCGAGGAATTTCTGCCATTGCGCGGGATAAATCTGGCTGACGCCGCCCGCTTCGTCCAGCCACGCCATTTCGGACGGGCGGCACAGGAATATCCCGCGCAACACCAGTCCGGCAACGCGTTCGGGATGGGTTTCGGCATACGCCAGAGACAAGGTGCTGCCCCACGAGCCGCCGAACACCAGCCATTTTCGGATGCCCAGCATTTCGCGGATTTTTTCGATATCGGCAACCAAGTCCCAAGTCGTGTTGTCGTCGGTGCAGGCGTAAGGCAGCGAACGGCCGCAGCCGCGCTGGTCGATGATGACGATGCGGAACACGTCGGGATTGAAAAAGCCGCGGCAGGCAGGCGATGCGCCCGCGCCCGGGCCGCCGTGCAGGAAGATGACGGGCAGGCCGTCGGGATTGCCGGATTCTTCCCAGTAGATTTGATGGATGTCCGATACTTGCAGCAGGCCGCTGCGGATGGGTTCGCGGATGGGGTGCATGGTGTTTCTCCTGTTGTCTGACGTTGGGATTGTACCCATCGGGCAGGCAAACGACAAACGGCAAGGGGTCGTCTGAAATCCGCTTACGCCGTCGCGTTTCCCGACCGCCCGACTATCCGCTATAATTCCCCGATACCCGCGCAACCGAAAGAATGAAATGAACAAAATCCTGATGACCGCCGCCGTGCTGCTTCTGTCCGCCTGCGGCTTCCACCTCAAAGGCATGGGCGGCACCGCACGCACGCTGCCGTATCCCGCTTGGCACATCCAAAACGCTTCCGTGATGCAGAAGGCTTTGGAAAACGCCCTGCGCCGCGCCGACGGCAAACCCGTTTCCGCCGCCGAAGCGCAAATGACTTTGCACATCAAGGGCGTTGAAACCCGTCAGGACATCTACACCATCACCCGCGCCGCGTTGGTCAACGAATACCTGCTGACGCTGCGCGTCGAAGCCCAAGCCATGCGCAACGGCGAGCCAGTGGGCGAACCGATTACCGTCCTCGTCAACCGCACGATGGACTACAACGACAGCGAAGTGTTGGGCAAACAGGAAGAAAGCGAAACCATCTGGGCGGAAATGCGCGCCGACGCCGCCGACCAAATCGTCCGCCGCCTGACGTTCTTGAAAGCGTATTGATGGCGGTCATGAATATCGAACAGGTCAACGCGGATATGCCGCTTTCGCCGCTGTACATCATTCACGGCGAAGAAGACCTGTTGCGCATCGAAGCCCTCGACACCCTGCGCGCTGCCGCCAAAAAACAAGGCTACCTCAACCGCGAAGTCTTTACGGCGGACAACGGCGCCGACTGGGACGAACTCCTGCAAAGCGCAGGCAGCGCGGGGCTTTTCGCCGACTTGAAACTTTTGGAAATCCACATTCCGAACGGCAAGCCCGGCAAAACCGGCGGCGACGCGCTGCAAACCTTCGCCGAACGCCTGCCCGAAGACACCGTTACCCTGATTCTGCTGCCCAAGCTCGAAAAAGCCCAAACGCAGGCAAAATGGTTCACCGCACTCGCCGCCAAAGGCACCGTACTCGAAGCCAAAGCCATTAGCGCGCAAGCCCTGCCGCAGTGGATAAAGGGTCGTCTGAACAAGGTCGGACTCAATATCGAACCCGACGCGCTCGCCCTGTTTGCCGAACGCGTCGAAGGCAACCTGCTCGCCGCCCGCCAAGAAATCGACAAACTCGCCCTATTGCACCCGCAAAACCATACCGTCAACATCGCCGATGCCGAAGCCGCCGTCGCCAACGTCGCCCGTTTCGACGTGTTCCAGCTCTCCGGCGCATGGATGAAAGGCGATGCTCTGCGCGTCGCCCGCCTTTTGGACGGACTCGAAGAAGAAGGCGAAGAACCTGTCTTGCTGCTGTGGGCGGTTGCCGAAGACATCCGCACCCTCATCCGCCTGACCGCCGCGCTCAAACAAGGGCAGAGCGTACAATCCGTCCGCAACAGCCTGCGCCTGTGGGGTGACAAACAAACCCTCGCGCCGATTGCCGTCAAACGCATTCCCGCCGTCCGCCTGATCGAAGCGCTCAAAACCTGCGCCAAAATCGACCGCATCATCAAAGGCGCGGAAGACGGCGACGCGTGGACGGAGTTCAAGCAGTTGGTGACGGGGTTGGCGGTGTGATTGCATTAGACATGGATAGGCGCTTTTCGCGGCAAGGGCGCGCCTGTGCAAAAAGCGTGAAAGTTTGTATGCCGCATCGCTTCTGTACGCGCCCAAACGGCAAAAATACTGTAAAATACCGTTAAACATAAAGTTATGATATTTGAGGTCGTCTGAAATCCGTCCACAACCCGATGCAGCGGATTGACAAGCATTCGGCGCGTTCAGAGATACGCCGCCGCTTGCCTGTCTGTCGCACACCCTTTCAGACGACCTTCCACCCTTACAAGGAACTGCAACTTCATGGACAACCAAACCAAACTCCGCATCGGCGGCCTGCTCGTGCTGACCACCGCCGTTTTAAGCCTGATCATCGTCTTAATCGTCGATTCGTGGCCGCTCGCCATCCTGCTTGCCGTCATCATCGTCGCCGCAGCCGCCGGCGGCTTTGTCTGGACTTCGCGCCGCCAGCAGCGCCAGTTTCTCGAACGCCTGAAAAAATTCGACATCGACCCCGAAAAAGGCCGCATCAACGAAGCCAACCTGCGCCGTATGTACCACAGCGGCGGCCAACACCAAAAAGACGCGATAACGTTGGTCTGCCTGTCGCAAAAATGTTCGGCCGACGAAGCGCACGCCATGTTCAAAAAACGCCCGACCCGTCAGGAAATGAACCAGATGGCAACCCAGCAGGCGCGCGGACAAAAACGCCCCCACCGCTGATTCTTCCCACACAAAGGTCGTCTGAAAACGGATGCGGCGGTTTCGCCCAAACCAAGTATTCCGTTTTTCAGACGACCTTTTTACCGAGCAGACCGCCATGACCGCCCTTCCCCCCGCCCCCGTCAAACGCCGCCTTGCCGCCCTGATGTACGAATTGCTGCTGACCGGCGCCGTGACCGCCATCGCCGCCCTCCTTGCCGGCATCGCCGCGATTTTCCTCAACCCCGTCTCCCAGCTCCTTTCCAGCTTGGTTACCTGCGTTATCTTTGTAGGAAGCTGGTGGCTCTACTTCAAAACCAACTGGACGAAAACCGGCCGCACCCTCGCCATGCAAACTTGGAAAATCGGGTTGCACGGCAGAAACGGTACGCTGCCGCCATTGTCGCAACTGCGCATCCGCTTTATTTGGTCGTGTATCTTCGTCGTCTTCATCCCCCTGCTCGCCTACGCCGGCCTGCGCCACCTGCTCGCCGTCCCGCCCATACCCGCCTTCGGTGCCGCCCTTATCTGGCTCATCCTGCCGTGGGGCTTTGCCCTGCTGAACCCAGACCGGCAGTTTTTATACGATTTCTTGGCGGGAACGCGATTGGTCGATTTGAAACAGGAAACATCCGAAAGCTGATTGTTCTACTGTTTCGCCACACAGACAAAAGGTCGTCTGAAAACGAGGCAAGCCCTTGCCGTTTTCAGACGACCTTTTTATCCGCCGTCGTTCTTGTTTGAAACCCAACCCAACTTAAACCATCTTCGATTTACGCATTCCCCTACTGTTTAAACGAAACGGAAATGACGGTAAACCCGATCACACCCACAACGACAAAAAGGTCGTCTGAAACCCAAATTGGATTTCAGACGACCTTTTTTATTTCAAGCCGGTTGGCTTATTTGTTGAAGAAAACCAGCGTCCACGGCAAGACATAAGCTTGCAGCAGGGTCAGTAGGCCGACGAAGGTACAGAAAATCAAGCTGTGTTTCACGGTGAAGCGGAACAAGTTGGATTCTTTGCCTTCCAGACCGACTGCCGCGCAGGCGATGGCGATGGATTGCGGCGAAATCATTTTGCCGGTCACGCCGCCGGTGGTATTGGCCGCGACGGTCAGCTCGGGCACAACGTTGATTTGATGCGCGGTGCTGGCTTGCAGCGAACCGAAGAGCGCGTTGGCGGAAGTGTCCGAACCGGTCAGGAATACGCCCAGCCAGCCGAGGAACGGCGAGAAGAACGGGAACACGGTGCCGGTAGCGGCGAGGACGAGTGCCAATGTGGACGACAGGCCTGAATAGTTTGCCACGAATGCGAAGCCGAGTACCAAGCCGATAGACAGGATGGACAGGCGCAGTTCTTTGAGCGTTTCAAAGAAAGTGCTGACGGCTTCGGAAGGTTTCATTTTCAGCAAGGCGGCGGAAACGATGGAAGCAAACAGGATTGCCGTGCCGACTGCGCCGAGGAGGTCGATTTTGAATACGGCGGCGTATGGTGTCGGTTCGCTGACGATGGGTGCGGCTTTTTGTACCAAGTTGTGCAGCATCGGCCAGTCGAATTTGATGGTGGCAACGCCCAAAGCCTCTTTAACGCCCTTAATCGTCCACACGCTGACGAAAACGGTCAGGATGGCGAAAGGCGACCAGGCTTTGATGATTTGTCCGGCAGTGTATTCGCCCGCTTTGCGTTCAGCCGGTTTTTTCATGCCGTTGAAGGTGAAGATTTCTTTAGGCTGCCATTTTTTCAGGAAGGCAGACAGGCAGACCAGGCTGACCAATGCAGAGGTCACGTCGGGCAATTCCGGGCCGATGAAGTTGGCGGTAATGAACTGGGTAGTGGCGAAAGATACGCCCGCCACCAATACGGCAGGCCAAGTTTGGCGTATGCCGCGCATACCGTCCATCATGGCGACCAACCAGAAAGGAACGATAATCGACAGGATCGGCAGTTGGCGGCCGGCGACCTGACCGATATGGTAAGGGTCGAGGTTGGACACTTGACCGGCAACCAGGATTGGAATACCCATCGCGCCGAAAGCCACGGGCGCGGTATTGGCAATCAAACACAAACCGGCGGCGTAGAGCGGATTAAAGCCCAAGCCCACCAACAACGAGGCGGTAATCGCCACCGGCGCGCCGAAGCCTGCCGCGCCTTCGAGGAATGCGCCGAAGGAGAAGCCGACCAGCAGCATTTGCAGGCGTTGGTCTTCGGTAATCGAAATCACGGAAGCGCGGATGATGTCGAACTGCCCTGTTTTCACGGTAATTTTATACAGGAACACGGCGGTAACGATAATCCATGCAATCGGCCACAAACCGTAAGCAAAGCCGTACAGCGCGGAAGAAACCGCCATGCCCGCAGGCATTCCGAAGCCTAATATGGCAACACCAAGCGCAATCAGCAGCGTATAAAGCCCCGCCTGATAACCCTTGAGCTTCAGGATGGTCAGTGCGACAAAGAAAAAGATAATGGGCAGGAGGGCGACGGCTGCCGTCAAATACAGGCTGCCGCCCACTGCGGTATAGTTTTGAATCCAAGTATCCATAGGGAAAATCTCCGAATATTTTTCTAATATATTTTCTTAAATTGGTAAAACCAATTTTGAGAACGGAGGACACTTTACGAAACTTTAATATGGCGGTCAATTATTTTTTCAGGCGACCTGACTGCATCGGCGCAAATTTGTTATTTAATTTTAAATAAAACAAAATATTATATGAATTGTAAAAATGTAGCCTGATGTAGTTTTAAAACACATACGGGTAGGACAAGCCATATTGACGGGATACGGGGCGGTTAATTAGAATACGGCGACATTGGTCATGCCAATTTGGTCATGCTAATTTTGACACAGGTTGCCATTTCAGACGACCTGCCGCATCACATTATCGGATTTGAGTCTTCTTCGCAGAAAAAACATGATGGAAAAGAGGGAATTACAATGACAAAACTGGTTCGTCCGCAAAAAATCAGCGACCAAATATTGTCGATATTGGAGGAACGCATCGCGGCGGGCATTTACGAAGAAGGCGGCAAAATCCCGCCCGAGCGCACGCTGGCGGAAGAATTCGGCGTATCGCGCCCGTCGGTCAGGGTCGCGCTGAACATCCTGATTGCGCGGCAGGTTTTGGAAGCGCGTCAGGGCGACGGCTATTACGTTTCCGTCAAACCGCAGCAGGATTTCCTCCAAAGCTGGCAGGAATTGCTCGGCAAACATTCCAACTGGGAAACCGACGTTTTCGATTTCAGCTGCCACATCGAAGGCTGCATGGCGTCGCTGGCTGCCGAACGGCGCACCGATGCCGATTTGAAACGGATTGATTTTTGGCGGCAAAAATTCGAATCCGCCTGCGAAAGCGGCCATCTGGAACATCAAAGCGAAGCCGACGTGAGCTTTCACCAAACCATCGCCGACGCCGCGCACAACATCCTCTTCAGCCACCTCTCCGGCGGCCTGCTCAAAATGCTCTACCGCCAGACGCGCAGCAGCATCATCTATTCCAACCAAACCGAAGACCCGCGCCCCAAGCTGATTGCGCAACACCGCGCCATCTACGAAGCCATCTTGGAACGCCGCCCCGCCGATGCCGCCGAAGCCGCCAAAATACACTTAAACTACGTTGCCAACAGCATCTTGCAAAACAGGGCATACCAAAGCCGCAATGAACACGCCGACACGCTGGCGCAGAAAGACTTGAAGCGGGTGCAGGACTGGAAGTAGCTTCCTGCCTGACGGAAATAGCAAGCAGACACAAAACCCGATTATCCGCCCGCAACCGCAAGGTCGTCTGAAACATCAAAACACCTGCCTTCGCGGCAGATTCCTACAAAACCGAAGGAGTAGAAATGAAACTATCCGAATTGTTCAACCCCAACGAATTTGCCGCGCGTCATTTGAGTTTCGGCGACGAAGCCGCGCTTTTGGAAGCGCTCGGCGAGAAGAGCATGGACGATTTTGTCGGCAACACCGTGCCGCAAAGCATCCGTATGCCGTCCGAACTCGACCTGCCCGAAGCCCTGACCGAGGCGGACGCTTTGGCGAAGCTGAAAGCCATTGCGGCGAAAAACGTGATCAACAAATCCTATATCGGATTGGGCTATTACCCGACCCGCGTGCCGAACGTGATTTTGCGCAACGTGTTGGAAAATCCGGGCTGGTACACCGCCTACACGCCGTATCAGGCGGAAATCGCGCAGGGGCGTTTGGAAGCGTTGTTGAACTTCCAGCAGGTGTGTATCGATTTGACCGGTTTCCCCGTAGCGGGCGCGTCTTTGCTGGACGAAGCGACCGCCGCCGCCGAAGCGATGGCGATGGCGCACCGCGTGGGCAAGGTGAAATCCGAACGTTTCTTTGTGGACGAGCGCGTCTATCCGCAGACTTTGGACGTGATGAAAACCCGCGCCAAATATTTCGGCTTCGAGCTGGTGGTCGGCGATTTTGCCAAAGCGGATGAAGGCGAATACTTCGGCGCACTGTTCCAATACGTCGGCAAAGACGGCGACGTACAAAACTTGCAGGACGTCATAGGTCGTCTGAAAGCCAAAGGCACGATTGTTGCCGTTGCCGCTGACATCATGAGCTTGGTTTTGCTGAAATCACCTGCCGAATTGGGCGCGGACATTGCGTTGGGCAACACCCAACGCTTCGGCGTACCGATGGGCTTCGGCGGGCCGCACGCCGCTTATTTCGCGTTTAAAGACGAGTTCAAACGCTCCGCCCCGGGCCGCATCATCGGCGTATCCAAAGACGCATCGGGCAAACCCGCGCTGCGCATGGCGTTGTCCACCCGCGAGCAACATATCCGCCGCGAAAAAGCCACGTCCAACATCTGCACCGCGCAGGCATTGCTGGCTAACTTGGCAGGTATGTACGCCGTCTATCACGGCCCCGAAGGCGTGAAACGCATCGCCAACCGCATTCACGCGCTGGTTTCCGCCTTTGCCGACGCGCTGGTTTCAGATGGCCTGAAAGTGGTTCACGAAGTCTTCTTCGATACCGTTACCGTCGATTTCGGCAGTAAAGAAAAAGCGGACAAAGCGTTCCAAACCGCTTTGGAGCTGGGCTACAACCTGCGCCGCGTCAGCGACACCCGAATCGCCGCCGCCTTCCACGAAACATCCGTGCGCGAAGACCTTGCCGTGTTGTACTACGCCTTTACCGGCAACAACACCTTCACGCTTTCAGACGACGTCAAAGGTCGTCTGAAAACCGAATTCCTGCGCCAAGACAATATCTTGCAACATCCCGTGTTCAACCGTTACCACACCGAACACGAAATGCTGCGCTACCTGAAAAAGCTCGAAGACCGCGATTTGGCGATGAACCGCAGCATGATTTCGCTGGGAAGCTGCACCATGAAGCTCAACGCCACCGCCGAAATGCTGCCGATTACTTGGGCGGAGTTCTCCGACATTCACCCCTACGCCCCCGAAACCCAAACTGCGGGCTACCGCGAACTCTTGACCGACATGGAAAACAGTCTGAAAGCCATCACCGGCTTTGACGCGATTTCCTTCCAGCCCAACTCCGGCGCGCAGGGCGAATACAGCGGGATGCTCGCCATCCGCCGTTATCAGGAAGCGCAAGGCGAAGCGCAGCGCAACATCTGCCTGATTCCCAAGTCCGCCCACGGCACCAACCCCGCCACCGCCGCCATGCTCGGTTTGAAAGTCGTCGTCGTCGATACCGACGAACACGGCAACGTCAACATCGACGATTTGAAAGCCAAAGCCGAGCAACACCGCGACGCCTTGTCCGCCATCATGATTACCTATCCGTCCACCCACGGCGTGTACGAAGAAGGCATCCGCGACATCTGCCGCATCATCCATGAAAACGGCGGACAGGTTTACATGGACGGCGCCAACCTCAACGCCCAAATCGGCATCATGCAGCCCGCCGAAGTCGGCGCGGACGTATTGCACATGAACCTGCACAAAACCTTCTGCATCCCCCACGGCGGCGGCGGCCCGGGCATGGGTCCTATCGGCCTGAAAGCCCACCTCGCCCCGTTTGCCCCAGGCCATACCTTGACCGACACGCACAGCGCCAATGCCGGGCAAACCGCCGTTGCTGCTGCTGCCTTCGGTTCCGCGTCCATCCTGCCGATTACCTGGATGTACCTGACCATGATGGGCAAACAAGGCATGGAGCAGGCAACGCGCTGGGCATTGCTCAACGCCAACTACGTCGCCAAACGCCTGAGCGAAGACTATCCCGTTCTCTACACAGGCAAAAACGGCCGCGTCGCGCACGAATGCATCGTCGATTTGCGTCCGCTCAAAGCCGAAAGCGGCATCACCGAAACCGACATCGCCAAACGCCTGATGGACTACGGCTTCCACGCCCCGACCGTCTCCTTCCCCGTTGCCGGCACGCTGATGATCGAGCCGACCGAAAGCGAGAGCAAAGCCGAACTCGACCGCTTCATCGCCGCCCTGAAACAAATCAAACAGGAAGTGCTGAAAGTCGAACGCGGCGAATGGCCGAAAGACGACAACCCGCTGGTCAACGCTCCGCACACCGCCGCCGACGTAACCGGCGAGTGGGCGCACCCGTATTCCCGCGAAGAAGCCGTCTTCCCGCTGCCCTTCGTGCGCGAAAACAAATTCTGGCCGAGCGTCAACCGCGTGGACGACGTGTACGGCGACCGAAATCTGGTCTGCTCCTGCCCGCCGATGGAAGCGTATGAAGATTAAGGTTTGACATGAAGAAAGGTCGTCTGAAAATTTCAGACGACCTTTGTTTTAAAAAACGTTCATTCAGAAGGTAGCGAGGTTACGCCTTATCTGTTTGTCAGTTTTATTTTTTCTTGCCAAAAATCAGGGACAACACTGACAAAATCAGGAAACCGACAAACAGGATTTTAGCGATACCTGCCGCGCTGCCTGCAATACCGCCAAAGCCCAGTACGGCTGCAATAATGGCAATGACGAAGAAAACAACTGCATAATGAAGCATGGTTTTTTCCTTTCTGTTTGGTGTGCAAACGGTTTGATGTGCAAACGGTCGGGGGAGAGCCTTCCGTTTGTTGTGAGATGTAACAGTTTTATATTGAATCAACTATCTTATTGATTAATTTTATACTCACGGATGTAACCGCTTGTAGTACACCTTATCTGATAACTTCCTACTTAGCAAACCGCAGCAATACCGATTTTCAACCAATCACCCTATTCATGAAGCAACTAACCAAAGAATCAATGGCTTATATACAGACGTTAAGTTTTGAAAACATTTATATTTTATCGATTAAACAACATTTAAGAAAATTATTTTTTAAAATCAATAAAAAATAAAAAAAATAATATATTTATATAAAAGCAATGCCGAACCTGCCGTTTAAATCATCATAAAAACGGCTCAGAAAAATAAAAGGTCGTCTGAAACGCTGCTTTCCTTATTGATTGTTTTTTTGAAACGATTTCGTTATATAGTGGATTAACTTTAAACCAGTACGGCGTTGCCTCGCCTTAGCTCAAAGAGAACGATTCTCTAAGGTGCTGAAGCACCAAGTGAATCGGTTCCGTACTATCTGTACTGTCTGCGGCTTCGTCGCCTTGTCCTGATTTAAAGTTAATCCACTATAAAACAAACCATCCTTTGCCCTTTTCAGACGACCCGACAGGAAAACCGCCATGCAAAACATCCGCGCCGCCGCCGTGCAAATGATTTCGTCCACCAACCCCGATGCCAACATCGACACCATGAAACGCCTCGTGCGCCAAGCAGCCGAGCAAGGCGCGGATTGGGTGCTGTTGCCGGAATACTGGCCGCTGATGGGGTGCAAGGATACTGACAAACTGGCTTTTGCCGAACCTTTAGTCGGTAGTAATTTTAGCGAAACCTGCCACACTGGTTTTAGCGAAACCCGCTGCGCTCGTTTTCAGACGACCTTGAGCGAGACGGCGGCGGAATACAGCGTGGTGCTGTTCGGCGGCACGATTCCGCTGCAAAGCCCTGACGTGGGCAAAGTGATGAACACCATGTTGGTGTACGACCGCGACGGCAGGCAAATCGGGCTGTATCACAAAATGCACCTGTTCGGTTTTTCAGGCTTGGGCGAACGCTATGCCGAGGCGGACACCATCAGCGCGGGCGGCGATGTGCCGAAATTGGCTGCCGACGGCGTGCCGCTTGCCGCAGGCGTGTGTTACGACTTGCGCTTTCCCGAGTTTTTCCGCGCCCAGCAGCCGTTTGACGTTTTGCTGCTGCCCGCCGCCTTCACTTACACGACAGGTAAGGCTCATTGGGAATTGCTGCTGCGCGCCCGCGCGGTGGAAAACCAATGCTACGTCATCGCCTCGGCGCAAGGTGGCGAACACGAAAGCGGCAGGCGAACGTTCGGTCATAGCATGATTATCGATCCGTGGGGCGAAATTTTGGACGTATTGCCCGAAGGCGAAGGCATCGTCATCGCCGATTTGGACGCTGCGAGGCTGCAAAGCGTGCGCACCAGGCTGCCCGCGTTGCAACACAGATTATTAAAATAAAAACAATTCCTCCCCAAGCACCGCCATTTCCGCCTTAAATTCTATGATATGTTGATTTTATCGCAACAAAATTAATCCAAAGTAATATGAAATTGACAATTAATTTTGCATTTATAATATTAGCAGGTACAATTTCAGACTATTTATTTGGGCTAGTCATACATTGCACAACAGCAGACAAAAATAAGGCTGTTCAACAGTCTAGTGCATTTTATAAAAGGGATATCAAGGATGCTCCAAGCTAAAATCGTCGTTATCGGCAGTATCAATATGGATTTAGTCACCCGTGCTTCAAAATTTCCCAGAGCGGGTGAAACATTGCTGGGAAATTCATTTCACCGCTTCATGGGCGGCAAGGGCGCAAACCAAGCGATTGCAGCAGCGCGTTTGGGGGCAGACGTCTGTATAGTCGGCGCGGTCGGCGATGACGATTTCGGCTATGAAATGACCACCAACCTCTGCCGCGAAGGCATCTTTACCGAACACATCCAAACCCTCACCGGCCTACCCAGCGGCATGGCAAACATTACCGTTGCCGACGATGAAAACGCCATCATCGTTATCGCCGGAGCCAATATGGGGCTGACGGTTGCCGACATCGAAAACGCCGAGCAGCAAATCGCCTCCGCCGATGTGGTTTTGAGCCAGCTCGAAATTCCGATGGACTGCGTCATCACCGCCGCAAAATTGGCGAAGAAATACGGCAAGCCCTTTATCCTCAACCCGGCTCCCGCCCAATTCCTGCCTCCGGAATTATGGGAATTGGTCACCCTTCTGACCCCCAACCGCTACGAACTTGCCGACTGTCTCGGCCTGTCACAAGATTTGAATCCCGAAGAGCTGATTCTAAAAGCCCCCTGCCCCGTCCTGATGACCATGAGCGACAAAGGCGCAGTCTATAAAGACGGTCAAGACAGTTTGCGTTATGTTTCCAGCTTTAAAGTGGACACTGCCGACACCATCGGCGCCAGCGACGCATTCAACGGCGCGTTGTCCGTCTTCTGGAATCAAGGCATCGAAACCGCCGTCCGCAAGGCATGTGCCGCCGCCGCACTTTCCATTACCCAAGACGGTGCGCAAAACGGGATGCCTTTCAAAGAAGAATTGGAACAATTCCTCGCCGCGCACAAATAAACCCGTATTCATGTTATCAAACAGTCAAAAGGTCGTCTGAAACCCATCTTCCGGCGTTTCAGACGACCTTTATTTGCCTTTTATTCATCTTAAAGACAATTGAGCCGCATTACCGTGTTGCACGCCATGTCATGAACGCTTCGGGGAATGGTTAAACCGCCCTGATGGATTTGGCAACCGACGGTCTGACGGCTACAATATCGCGTTAAAAACTTTTCATTTGGGAACACGCAAAATGTTGGTTCATCCTGAGGCGATGGGCGTCGCCGCATTGGCGGACAAAATCCGCAAAATCGAAAACTGGCCGCAAAAAGGCATTTTATTTCACGACATTACACCGGTGCTTCAAAGCGCGGAATATTTCCGCCTTTTGGTGGACTTGCTGGTTTACCGCTATATGGGTCAGAAAATCGATGTCGTGGCTGGCTTGGACGCACGCGGCTTCATCATCGGCGCGGCGTTGGCATATCAGTTGAACGTCGGCTTCGTCCCCATCCGCAAAAAGGGCAAGCTGCCTTTTGATACGATTTCGCAAAGCTACGCGCTGGAATACGGCGAAGCGACAGTCGAAATCCACAAAGACGCGGTCAAACCCGGCGCGCGCGTGCTGCTGGTCGATGACTTGGTCGCAACCGGCGGCACCATGCTCGCAGGCGTGGAACTAATCCGAAAACTCGGCGGCGAAGTCGTTGAAGCGGCGGCGATTTTGGAATTTACGGACTTGATCGGCGGCAGCAAAATCCGCGAAAACGGCGTTCCCCTGTTTACCCTGCTGCAAAACGAAGGCTGCATGTAAACTTTGCCCATGCCTCAAAGGTCGTCTGAAACAGCCATTCCGCTTTTCAGACGACCTTTTTGTTGTCCCTGATTACGCGGTTAATGTAAATATCGGTTTCAGATTCGGATAATGCCGCCAAATCGTTTAAAATACGGTTCTAATTGATTCTAATAAAGATACGGCAAGTAATGAACGCACAACGCATATTTTCCCTCTCGCTCAGCCTGATTGCCGCAGCCGTCTTGTCGGCGTGCGTCTCTGAAAACGACACTTCATCCAAAGAGCCTGCCTCTTCCCTGACCGAACCCGCCTCCATCCCCGCCCGCCGCGCGGAAGGCGAATCCAAAGTATTGTCCGATTACGGCCAATATCAAGGCGCGCTGGACGCTGCCAAACGCGGCGACGATATGTGGGTGCAACAATTCTTGGCGCAGGCGGGCGACAGCGCGATGGCTGAAACCGTCCGCAACGAATGGCTCAAAAGCCTCGGCGCGCGCGGACAATGGGACGTATTCCGCCAAGAAAACAAAAAGCTGAATGCGGCGGGCCGGGTGCAGGAAGTGCAATGTTATGCCGAACTGGGCAGCGGCAGCTACAACATGGCGGCAGAGCTTGTGCGCGTTACCAACAAGCTGCCTGCAGGCTGTACCCGCTTGGTCGAAAGCGCGGCATCGGCAGGTCGTCTGAACAACAACGACGCATGGCGCCGCGTACGCGGATTGTTGAGCAACAGCCAAACCAGCGACGCACGCAGCTTGGCAGCCGCCTTAGGCAGCCCGTTTGAGGGCGGCCCGCAAGGTGCGCGCGAATACAGCCTTTTGAACGTCATCGGCAAAGACGCGCGCAAATCCTCCTCCGCAGCCTCCACGCTGTCCGGCATGGAATCCGGCTTAAGCCGCGAACAAAGCAGCTTCGCATGGGGCGTATTGGGACTCTACCAAGCGCAAAATCAAAACATGCAGACCGCGTTGAGCTACTACGGCCGCGTTTCCGACCGCAAACAACTGACCGACGAGCAGTTTGAATGGTACGCCCGCGCCGCCCTACGCCTGCAACGCTGGAACGAATTGTCCGGCATCATCCAACAAATGCCCGACAACCTGCAAAAAGACCCGACTTGGCAATACTGGCTGGGCCGCAGCTACGCCGCACAAGGCAACCAAAGCCGTGCTAAAGAAATGTACGAAAAAGCCGCCGCAAGCGGACGCAATTTCTACGCCGTCTTAGCAGGCGAAGAACTCGGCCGCCGCGTCAATACCAAAAACAACGTTTCCGACGCCGATAAAAAAGACGTCCGCCGCATGGCAGACGACGGCGCCATCAAACGCGCGCTGGTTCTGTTTAAAAACAGCCAAAGCAGCAACGATGCCAAAATGCGCCGTCAGGCGCAGGCAGAATGGCGTTTCGCCACCCGCGACTTCAACGAGGACAACCTCCTGACTGCCGCGCAAGTCGCCTTTGAAAACCAGTTCTACGACATGGCGATCAACAGCGCCGACCGGACCGAGCGCAAACTCAACTACAACCTGCGCTACCTCTCTCCGTTTAAAGAGACCACCGTCCGCTACGCCTCGCAAGCAGGCATCGACCCCGCTTGGGTTTACGGCCTGATCCGCCAAGAAAGCCGCTTCGTCATGGGCGCGCAATCCAGCGTCGGCGCGCAAGGCCTGATGCAGGTTATGCCTGCCACCGCCCGTGAAATCGCCGGCAAAATCGGCATGAGCAGCAGCGAACTCTACACCATGGATGGCAACATCCGCATGGGCACATGGTACATGGCAGATGCCAAACGCCGCCTGCAAAACAACGAAGTGATGGCAACCGCAGGCTACAACGCCGGCCCCGGCCGCGCCCGCAACTGGCAGGCTTCTATGCCTCTAGAAGGCGCGATTTACGCCGAAACCATCCCTTTCACCGAAACCCGCGACTACGTCAAAAAAGTCATGACCAACGCGACCTTCTACGCATCCCTGTTCAACGAACCGCAAACCTCACTGAAACAGCGTATGGGAACCGTTCCGGGTCGTTACTGATTGACGCGGCTGCATCCGATCAGATTGTTTGACAGATACGGAAGCCAAACTTGAAAAGGTCGTCTGAAAGCATGTTTTCAGACGACCTTTTTTAGTGGAGGACGATAAAAACAACCACGAATCAACCAATTCATCTTCATCGCCACCCCGCGCTCTTTTCAATAAACTGGTTGGCATTACCCTGCCTCAATCCTTTATATAGTGGATTAAATTTAAATCAGGACAAGGCGACGAAGCCGCAGACAGTACAGATAGTACGGAACCGATTCACTTGGTGCTTCAGCACCTTAGAGAATCGTTCTCTTTGAGCTAAGGCGAGGCAACGCCGTACTGGTTTAAAGTTAATCCACTATATCTGTTACTTGCTGCCGTGTATCCAACGTTCAGCCGCTGAGCGGAAACACTTTACAAAAAGGTCGTCTGGAAACTGAACTGCACCCCAAAAGTTGGACATCCCCTCCAACTCACAAGGTGCAGTT